>NZ_JBHUSF010000015.1:0-63620 GCF_042673295.1 Rhodococcus sp. NPDC057014 | reverse complement strand
CCCTTCTGTGTTCGGTATACGCTGCAGCGCAAGAGAATCCTGCGCTCAGGACTCGGCGGACACCGGGAACGGCAGGCACGCCTCGACGTGCTCCGCGACACCTGAGCCCTCGGAGTTGGCCGCCACGGCCGAGATGGCGCTGATCGACACGTAGCCGTCACGCACGAGAGCGGAGTCGGTTCCGGTGCCGAGGCGTTCGGTATTGGCGAATCGCAACAGCCGCACCGTGTCCGGGGTCTTGTCGAAGGTCAAGCCGAGCAGTCCGCGCGGTGCCAGCGGCGCCATTCGCACGCCCTTGACCTCACTGACGTCGAGATCGGGCACATTGACGTTCAGCACGGCACGGTGGGCGCTGTGGGCGAGCATCCACTGCGCCGCCGACACCGCGATCCGGCCGGCGGTGTCGAATCGGTGCTCCGGCGGAAACCCGCAGCTGACGGCGAGACCGCGGACGCCGAGGGTCGACGCGGTCAAAGCGGCCGCCACCGTACTCGAATTCAGAATCATCCGGCCCGTGTTCGGGCCCGGATTGATGCCGCTGACGACCAGATCCGGCGGAGGACCGAACACCCCCGCGCACGCCGCGAACACCGCAAACGCGGGCGGGGCGTCGAAGCTGAGCGCCTGCACTCCCGGCAGGTGCTCGAAGCGGCGCTCCGCGTAGGCGATCTCCGCTCCGTGCTCGAGGGTGCCCAGCGAAGAGCCGCTGCCGCTGCACTCGCCGCGCGGCGCGGCGATGGTGATCTCGTACCCCTCGGTTGTCAGAGCTGTCGCCACCGCATGCAGTCCGGGTGCGTCGATGCCGTCGTCGTTGGTGACCAAAATGCGCATGTGAGCGCTCTCCTTCCCTGCCGACCTCCACAAACCAGACGCCAGCTCAGACCTCGTACTAAAGGATTGTGACTCAGTATTCACACTTTTGTCTACCGGCAAGCGTGCAAACTCGTCAGACGTGCGCCCAGTCAAGGCTAGGGGCCCTTGACAGAGTGACGCCACTCACATAAGAATGTGAATTCACAGTCGCTAACACGACAGGCGACGTGCATCGTTCCGGGATGAGACCGGCACTCCACAACATTTGTCTGAAAGAAGGCATCGCATGGCTGAGTGGCCCATCAACGACACTGTGTCGAAGGTGTTTCCCCTGTACTCCCGCGCGAACGTCGGGGAGATCTTCCCCGACCCGATCAGTCCGTTGAACGCCTCCGCCGGCTTCCAGCACAATCTCGAACCGGGCTGGCGGGACGCCTTCGTCGCATGCAAGGTCTGGGACCACGACCTCTACGACGCCACGGTCGACTACAACATCCTCCCCGCCTTCGGCAGCTACCTGTACATCAACATGTCGCTGATGCGGCTGTTCGGTGTCCGCGTGCCGGGGATGTCGCCGGAAGCGGTCGACCTGCAGTACTTCGGTGACATGCCCGGGATTCCCAGCTACGAGAGCGAGAAGCGGGACTTCGACGAGAACCCGGAATTCGCCGAGCGCGCCGGCGCCTGGCTGGTCGAGGAGGTCATCGGGGCCACCGGACTGCCCGAGTACGACGCCGACCGTCAGGACGTGGTGCGCATCCGCGCCGACCGGCCCGACATGACCGCGTTGACCGATCAGCAGCTGCGTGAGCGCATCACCTCCTTCGACTACATCCTGCGACCACTGTTCCAGCACCACATCGAGGCCAGCCTCAAATCGGGTGTCGGGCTGGGGGCCGTCGCGCAGATCGCCGCCGCCGTCGGCAGGCCCGAACTCGCCCTCACCCTGGTCGGCGGCATCGGTGACGTCGACTCCACCGGACCCTCCAAGCGGATGTGGACCCTCAGCCGCACCGCCCAGGATCCGGCTGTGGCCGCCGTGTTCGACGAGGGCGTCCACGGCCTCTACGACCGGCTGGCGGCGAGCACCGACCCGGCCGTCACCGCGTTCCGCACCGATCTCGACGCGTTCCTGTCGGACTGGGACTTCCGCGGACCCGCGGAATGGGAGATCCGCGCCCAGACGTGGGGAGTCAAACCGGAACTGGCGCTGGCCACCGTCGACCGCATGCGGCAGGTCGGCGACGACGAAGCGCCGGAAGGCAAGGGCACCATTCGAAGTGAGGAACGCGAGGCCGCCGCTTCGGTGGTCCGTGAGCTCCTCGCCGGGGATCCCGAGACCTCCGCCCAGTTCGAGGCCACCCTCGCCGCCGCCGCTCTCTGGCTCCGCGGCCGCGAACGCGCCCGCACCACGGCGGCCATGGTGATCCACGAAATCCGGCTTCCTGCTCGGGAACTCGGCCGACGCGGAGTCGAGGCGGGAGCCCTCGACAGCGTGGAGCAGATCTTCATGCTCTTCGCCGACGAACTCGACGCCTACCTCGCCGATCCCGCTGCGTTCACCGACATCGTGCGCGAGCGGGAAAAGAGCTACATCGCGCTCTTCGACGTCAAGCCGCCGTTCGTGGTGTCCGAGGAAGTTCCGCCGCTCGAGAGTTGGTCGCTGCGCGCAGGCGCCGCCGGTGCCGCGCTGGCCGCGGGCGAGTCTGTGGTCGGCGTGTCCGGCTGCACCGGCACCGCCCGGGGCATCGCCCGGGTCCTGACCACCCCCGACGACCCCTCCGCGCTCGAGCCCGGAGAGATCCTCATCGCCCCGATCACCGACCCGTCCTGGACGCCGCTGTTCGTCGCCGCCTCCGCGGTGGTCGTCGACGTCGGAGCCCCGTTCTCGCACGCCGCGATCGTCAGCCGGGAAATCGGTATCCCGTGCATCGTCTCGGCCACCGACGCGACCAAGCGCATCCCGAACGGAGCACTCGTCGAGGTCGACGGCACGACCGGTGTCGTGACGGTGCTCGAGATCTGAGTCGGCACCGGCCCTCGATAAGGAGAAGACATTGCACGCAGCTGATGTTTGCGCGAGCTGGCTGGATCGAGTGTTGCACGACAAGGGGATACTCGTCCCCGGCAATCGGGTGACCGACACGGCAATCGAACCGATAGGCACAGGCCTGGTCGCCGACAGTTATCAGATCACGATCTCGTACTCCGACCCTGGCAGCGGCCCCGAGTCGCTCGTCGCGAAACTGACATCCGACAGCGAGCAGAGCCGCGCCGCCGGACGCAGCGAGCTCAACTACGCCCGTGAGGTCGGCTTCTACACCGAGATCGCGCCGCACCTCCAGGTCCGCGTCCCGGCCTGTTTCCACGCCGAAATCGATTCGAACAATACCGAATTCGTTCTCGTCCTGGAGGATCTCACTCCCGCACGTCCCGGAAACCAGCTGACCGGCTGCACGGTGGCCGAAACGCGGCTCGCCGTCGAACAAGCCGCGCGGATCCACGCGCCTTACTGGGGTTCCGAAGAACTCAGGGGCAACCCGTGGATGGACATCTCGTCGAGCTACTGGCAGCGATTCGCCGAGATGATGCCCGAATGGTACGACGGATTTCGTCAGCGCTACACCGGCCGGCTCAGCGAGGCCGACTTCGCACTGGGGCAGGAATTCGTCGACAACATCGCCGGGTACTACCAGGCACTGGAGAGGATGCCCTACACCGTCCAGCACGGAGACTACCGACCCGACAACGTCCTGTTCGACGCGCGCGGCGGAGAAGTACCGCTCGTCGTACTGGACTGGCAAACAGTGGTGTACGCACCGGGAGTCGTCGACGTCGCCTACTTCATCGGTGGCGCGCTCGATGCCGTGACACGTCGAGCGCACGAGGACGAACTACTCCTCCACTACCACTCGGAACTCGTCGACCTCGGGGTCGAAGGCTATCCGTTCGAACGTCTCGTCCAGGACTATGCGTGCGCGACCTTCCACAACTTCATCATCGGGGTTGCGGCTGCGATGCTGGTGGAACGAACCGAGCGCGGTGACGAGCTGTTTCTGTCCATGGTCACCAATTCCCTGACACATGCACGGGACCGCGACGGAGCCCGCCACATCGGCATCCACCCCCTCGCCGCGGTGAACCGCGGGTAGGTCCGCGCCCGGCTGCGGTTCTCACGAAAGGCACACTCAGTGAACGATACGATGCCTGAACTGGGCTTCTACGCACTCGGCGGACACGTCGAGTCTCCCCGAGAGATGTACGGCGAACTGGCACTGGCCGAGCGTCTCGGCCTGGGCACCGCGTTCTTTTCCGAACGGTTCAACGTCAAGGAACTCGGGTCGTTGACCGGCGCGGCCGGCGCGGTGACCGAACGCCTGAACATCGCCACTGCTGCGACCAACCACAACACCCGCCACCCGATGGTGACAGCAGCATGGGCGACGACGATGCACCGGCTGACGAACGGCCGCTTCGTCCTCGGCCTCGGTCGTGGGCTGGCACCGCAACTGAAAGCCTTCGGCCTCCCGCCGGTCACCACCGCGCAACTGGAGGACTTCATCGGTCTGATGCGCCGATTGTGGAAGGGCGAGACCGTCGAGGGCCATAGCGGCCCGGCCGGAAACTATCTGGCGCTGCGTCTCGACCCGACATTCGACGAGAACATTCCGATCGGACTGACCGCATTCGGGCCTGCGACCCTGGCCCTGGCGGGGCGAGCCGCCGACGTCGTCGTTCTCCACACGTACTTCTCGGACGACACTGTCGTGCGGTGTGTGAACGCGGTCCGCACCGCTGCGGAGAAGGCCGGTCGTGACCCCGCAGCGGTCAAGGTGTGGTCTTGCTACGCAACGGTTCCCGACCACCTGCCCGTCGAACTGCAACTGAAGAAGACCGTGGCCAGACTCGCCACCTACCTGCAGGTGTACGGAGACCTGATGGTGAAGACGAACAACTGGGACCCTGGCGCGCTCCAGCGGTTCCGAGAAGATCCGGTGGTCGCCGGATTGAACGGCTGGTGCGATGCGGTGGCAACCCCGTCCGAGATCGAGCACATCGGCACAGTGCTGCCCGCCGAGTGGCTCGACGCAGCCGCCACAGGGTCAGCCGAGGCCTGCGCGAAGAAGGTCTCTGCCCAACTCGATCTCGGTGTCGACGGCGTGATCATGCACTGCTCGACGCCGGCGGAACTCGAACCGGTCGTCGAGGCGTACAGGAGGCTGCGATGAGAACCCCCGTCGAACTCGTCGAACAGTATGTGTTCGAGATCTACAACAAGCAACGAGTCGAACTC
Source organism: Rhodococcus sp. NPDC057014 (assembly GCF_042673295.1). NCBI lineage: Bacteria > Bacillati > Actinomycetota > Actinomycetes > Mycobacteriales > Nocardiaceae > Rhodococcus > Rhodococcus sp. NPDC057014. The sequence goes on along the minus strand of NZ_JBHUSF010000015.1, from coordinate 58,513 downwards.
GTCCACGAAATATGCGGAGACCCGGTCATTCGACACGAAGCGGGTAACACCGTCGCGCTCAGCCGAAATCAGCAAATCGAGCGCATTCGCGCTGACCTGGCGTCGAACCAACCGACCTTCGAGGTGGCCAACCTCTCCGGCAACGAGGAGTTCGCGACGCTGACGTGGAACGCGATCCGCCTGTCCACCGGAGAGCGGCTCTGCGGAATCGAGGTCTTCAAGGCGACCGCGGGACTCATCACGGATGTGTGGAACTCCAACTACTTCGAAGGGTCCTGGTCATGAATCACCCGACTCCCAGAGTGCTCGACGTCGCCACCGAGATCGACACCGCATGGGTGCAGTCCGTGCTGCGGCACGCAGGCCACATCGGGGTCGAGGTCGCGTCGATCTCGGCGCAGCCGATCGGCGCAGGAAACGTGAGCGACACCGTACGAATCGGCATCGAGTACGCACGAGCCGAATCCGTTTCCCCCGCCGCGGTCGTGGTGAAGTTCCGTCCGAGCGCACCGGGTGCGCACGCGCACGGACTGCGGAGCGGTGCATACCACCGCGAAATCGGCGCCTACCGGGAAGTCGGTGGCCGACAGGCTTGCCGGATTCCGCGGTGCTTCTGGGTGGCCGGCGACGAGACGAACATCAACCTCGTCCTGGAGGACTTGACGGCAACGACGACGCCCGGCAATCAAGCTGCGGGGTGTGGTGTGGCCGAGGCGGAATCCCTTGTCGCGGAACTCGCTCGCCTGCACTCCAGCTTCTTCCCACTGACAGACGAGGCAGCGCCCGCGTGGTTGGTGCGCATGTCCGAGGTCTCCGACTACTGGTGCGATGCGGCGGAACGCGGGGCCGCGGCCGCGCTGACTCGCTTCGCCGGGGACCTCCCGCCGTACTTCCTCGCCGCCATTCGAGATGCCGTCGCACTCGTTCGCACCTGGTACGGGCTGCCGCAGCAACACCTGACACTCACTCACGGCGACCCTCGCGTCGACAATGTTCTGTTCGAGAGGTCGGAGGCGGGAGTGTCGGCCGTGCTCTTGGATTGGCAGTTCACCGGCTTGCGCAACCCGATGTACGACTTCGCGTACTTCATGTCGGGCAGTGTCGACGTCGCCGAACGCCGACTACACGAAACACGATTGCTGAAGACGTACATCGACGTCTTCGCGGAGAAATCCTCCGGATACGACGAGGGTCAGGCGACGGCCGACTACAGGATCCAGCTACTCAGCGGCCTCTACGTCACACTCGCCGCGGTCGCGGTTCTCCCCGACAACGATGTGGTGAACCAGCTGATTCTTGCGCTGCTGCGGCGCAACTGCGCAGCCGCGGTCGATTGGAAATCCGTCGAAGCGCTCGGCGATTCGGCCTGATCCAGCCGGTGACAGGTACTCCGAGATCCGGGCGGTGCGAGCCGACACGAAGGTCCGGAACCCACAGCTTCCGCCGTAGGTTCCGGACCTGTCTGTCGTGCAGATCTACTCCAGTCCGTCAGAGGACGTAGAGCATCTCCTGGTACGTGGGCAGCGGCCAGAGGTCGTCGGCCACGATGTCCTCGAGGCTGTCTGCTGCTGCGCGAACGGCAGCCATCGCGGGCAGCAGGGCATCCTTGGCGTGCGTTGCCTCCGCCAATGCCTCCGATTCGCCCTGGGCGGCGAGCGCGGACTTCAACTCGGCGAGCGCGGTCCTGAGGTTCGTCAGGGGTGCGGACACGGCCTCGAGCGCGGACAGGTCGGCGTCCACTCCGGCGGCCTTCAGCGCCGCAACGTTCTGCGCCAATTCGGTCTGGTAGCGAATCGCGGCGGGAAGGATCGACGTCTGTCCCAATTCCAGGGTCAGCCGTGCTTCCACTCCGATCGTGAGTGCGTACTGTTCGAGACCGATCTCGTAGCGAGAGTGCATCTCCCGGTCGTTGAACACCCGGTACTTGCCGAACAGTTCGACCGCCGATTCGGTGATCAGTTCGGGCAACGCGTCGAGGGTGGTGCGCAGGTTCGGCAGTCCACGCGCGGCCGCCTCGTTCTGCCAGTTCTCCGAGTACCCGTCACCGTTGAACACGACGTCACCGTGGTTGGTGATGATGTCGGTGAGCAGGTTCTGCACCGCCGTGTCGAAGTCGGTGCCGTTCGCGACCGCGGTCTCGAGTTCGGTCGCGATGTAGTCGAGCGACTCGGCCATGATCGTGTTGATCGTGACGATGGGTCCGCTCACGGTCTGCATCGAACCCGGCGCCCGGAACTCGAACCGGTTGCCGGTGAAGGCGAACGGGCTCGTGCGGTTGCGGTCGCCCGGATCGGTCGGGAGCACGGGCAGGGTGTCGACACCGATCTTCATGGTGCCCTTCCCCTTCGACGAGGTGGCCGCACCCTTCGCGATCTGCTCGAACACGCCGGCGAGCTGATCTCCGAGGAAGACGGAGATGATGGCCGGGGGAGCTTCGTTCGCGCCGAGTCGGTGATCGTTGGTCGCCGACGCGACGGAGGCGCGGAGCAGGCCGCCGTACTTGTGCACCCCGCGGATGACGGCCGCGCAGAACACGAGGAACTGGGCGTTGTCGTGCGGGTTGTCGCCGGGGACGAGGAGGCTGCCGAGTTCGGAGTTGCCGAGCGAGAAGTTGACGTGCTTGCCGGACCCGTTGACACCGTCGAACGGCTTCTCGTGGAACAGGCAGGCCATGCCGTGCTTCTTGGCGATCGTCTTGAGCGTCGTCATCAGCAGTTGCTGATGGTCGGCGGCGATGTTGCCGCGTTCGAACATCGGTGCGATCTCGAACTGGCCGGGGGCGACCTCGTTGTGCCTGGTCTTCGCGGGAATGCCGAGCTTGAACAGCTCACGTTCGGTGTCCATCATGAAGCCGAGAACGCGCTCGGGGATGGCGCCGAAGTAGTGGTCGTCGAACTCCTGGCCCTTGGGCGGCTTGGCGCCGAACAGGGTGCGGCCGGAGTTGAGCAGGTCGGGCCGGGCGAGGAAGAAGTGCCGGTCGACGAGGAAGTATTCCTGTTCCGGTCCGCAGAACGAGACGATGTTCTCGACGTTTTCATGGCCGAAAAGCGTCAGGATGCGTTCCGCGTGGACACCCATCGCCTGCTGCGACCGCAGCAGCGGTGTCTTGTGGTCGAGCGCGTCCCCGGTCATCGACACGAACACCGTCGGAATGCACAGGGTGTTGCCGTTCGGGTTCTCCAGCACGTAGGCGGGGCTGGTGACGTCCCACCCGGTGTAACCGCGCGCCTCGAACGTGTTGCGGAGACCGCCGTTGGGGAAGCTCGACGCGTCCGGCTCGCCCTGGACGAGCGTCTTACCTGCGAATTCGGCGAGTGCCGACCCGTCACCGACCGGGTCGAAGAAGCTGTCGTGCTTCTCCGCGGTCAGGCCCGTCAGGGGGTAGAAGACGTGCGCGTAGTGCGTCGCGCCCTTCTCGAGTGCCCAGTCCTTCATCGCGGAGGCGACCGCGTCGGCGACCATCGGGTCGAGCGGCTTGCCCTTCTCGATCGTGGCGATGACGGACTTGTAGACCGACTTCGGCAGACGCTTCTGCATCACGGCCTTGCTGAATACGTTCTGGCCGAAGATCTCGCCCGGCTTCTCGTCGTCGACGAAACTGACGGCCGGGGGCACGTAGGCCTCGACGTCCTTGATGGCCTGCAGACGGACGGCATTCCCACTCATGTGTTTCTCCCTCGCGTGTACCCCGCGGATGAGGTGGGGGTGCGTCGGGGCAACACTGTACGAACGGAACGTAACGTGAATGTTTCGTGCAGATTTCTCGGCCGTGTCAGGCCGCCGTGACGGTGCTCACGCAGAGTCCCCTGAGGATAAGGCCCACAGCGAAACTACACCGTTCGGATTCGGTCCGTCGGTTGAGGCTGCCGCCGGCCGGCAGCGGGGGGGCGTCGAGCCCTCGATCGGACTTTACTTGCGCTTTACCTTAGTTCGCGATACCGTCCAATCAGTTGCAGGCGAAGCGAATCACGAATTCGCCACCTCAGGACCGAGGTGAGAGTCCGCCCATCGAGGGATCGGGCGGTGTGCCCGTACGCAGCGCGCTGACGTCGAATCGAATTCCGTCGGACGCCGCTACACGGGCGGTGGACCCCACCGGTCAGCTTTGGGCGGCCGGGACCGGTGGGGCCATACCGGCGACTGGGTGTCATCGACCACGCTGTGTGGCGATGCCCCGCACCGGGCATTCTCGAAGTATGGGATCGAACGCGGGCAGCCCCACCAGTTCGTCGGCCGCGGCAGTCGGCGGCCGGCTGATGCAACTGGTCGGTGACCGCGACGTCGTCCGGTTCTCGGGCGAGATATCCCGGGTGTGCGCCGAACCGCCCGCTGTCGGAGAGCGACCGGAATACGGCGACGTGCTCGCCTGGGTCGTCGATGCCATCGTCGGCGTTGTCACCGCGCGTTTGGGCGCCGCGGGACCGGGGGAGAGGTTCATCCTCGACCTGCGCTTCACGGACGGCGGGTTCGTCGACGTAGACGCCCTCTCGGCGTCGGAGCGTTGGGTGCTGCGGACGGTGTCGGCGTTCCTCGCCGAGGATCTCGCCGAAGCGCAGCGGTCGCTGACCGCTGCCGAGCAATTCGACGTGACCATGCGGGCGGAGACCCTCGCCGATGCACTGATCTGGCTCGACTTCGTCCTCGACGTCGACCTTCCCGACCCGCCCGACGTGACCACCGCATAGCGGGCGCGGTCAGTCCGGCGTCCTCGCCTCCGCGTCGGTGCGTTCGTGCGCGGTCAGGAGCAGGTGATCGAATCGGGCGCGGAACGAGACGGGGAGGGTCGCCTCCGCGGCGAGGGCGTCGACGAAGCGTTCGGCGAGGGTGCGGAGCTTGGTATTCGTCTCCTGTGAGCGCCAGGTGAGGATGCCGAAGGCCCGTTCGGAGGAGATGCCGTCGCGAGTCGCGGTGACGGCAACTCCATCGGCCGCAGCGGATCGTCAGATGGTGTCGACCTCGAGCAGGTGTTCGATTCCACGGAGATCACCCGCGTTGCGGGTGAGGAGGCGGGCGTTGTTCGCGTGCGCGGTGGCGGCGATCATCAGATCAAGGGCGCGGGGCTGAGGTTTGCGGCCATATGCTCGCACGGCAGCGGCCAGCTGCCCGTAGCTCCGAGCGACACCCGCGTCGACCGGGAGGGGGTCGAACTTGCGTTCCACGGCGATCAGCCGCTGCAACCGCTGCGCTCGCTGGTCCGCGGTGTTCGCGACCAGGAGCCCGAAGTGCAGTTCCGCCAGGCTCACGGCACTGATCGCGACCTCCCCGTCAACGGGTGGGACATCGCTCGCGATCAGAATGCTCGTGTCGAGCACAGTCCTCACCGCGAAGCCCAGGGGTCCGCGATCGGGTCTTCGATAAGGCCGCGGTCGGCCTCCCACGTCGGATCGGTATCCGTCCGAAAGATGTCGGCGACCTCGTCGAAGGCGCACCACGTCTTCCGCCCGGCGGGGCCGAGGATCGCGCTCGGCCGGCCTGCGACCGTGATCAGCATCGTCTCCCCGGCTTCGGCCCGTTTGACGTAGTCGCTGGCATGCTGGCGCAGTTCTTTCAGCCCTAGACTCTCCATACCCAATGGTAGCACTAATGCTACTTTGCGAGCCCGGCCATCGCGTCGGTCTCAGCTTTCTTGCATGTCGACGATGCACATGCGGGTGAGATCCGGCCTCCGGGCGAGCAGTGCGATGGCTTTGATCATGCGGCGACCGTAGAGGGCAGAGCAACGCCGTGAATCCGCGATCTCGTTCAGCGGAATCTCACAGCCCCGCCGGTCCAGCCTCGGGGTGTTCCGCTTTGGAACACCCGCGTCGTCGGGCGGTGGTCGATCCTGGAGTCACCACGCCGGATATCCGGCATCGCGCGCCTCGTCAGCGGCGTGCGGTTCATCATCAGGAGAATTTCACGTGACCTCAACTGTGAATTCGACGGTGCGCCAAGGCCTTCCGCTCGACGGGATCACCGTGGTCAGCTTCGAGCAGGCGGTGGCCGCCCCGCTCGCCACCCGGCATCTGGCCGATCTGGGCGCCCGTGTCATCAAAGTCGAACGCATCGGCGAGGGGGATTTCGCCCGCAACTACGACCGTGCCGTGCACGGTGTCGCATCACATTTCGTGTGGCTCAACCGGGGCAAGGAGTCGGTGAGTGTCGACCTGAAGACGGCCGACGGCGTGGCGGTCGTCCGCAAACTCGTCGACCGGGCCGACGTGGTGGTGCAGAATCTCGCACCCGGCGCGATCGACCGGCTCGGCCTCGGCGCCGAGGCGCTGCGCGCGGACCGTCCCGAGCTGATCGTGGTGAACATGACCGGCTACGGCACCGACGGTCCACTGCAGGCACGTAAGGCGTACGACATGCTCGTCCAAGCCGAAACCGGGCTGTGCTCGATTACCGGCACCCCCGAGACCGCCACCAAGACCGGCATCCCCGCCTCGGATATCGCCGCCGGCATGTACGCGCTGACCGCTGTGCAGGCGGCGCTGTTCCGGCGCGAACGCACCGGTGCGGGAGCGGCGGTGGACGTGTCTATGTTCGACGCGACCGTCGAATGGCTCGGGCATCCGATGTACCTGCAGATGTACCAGGACACTCAGGTCGAGCGGATGGGTCTGAGTCACGCCTCGATCGCACCGTACGACGCGTACCCGACCGTCGACGGGCAGATCCTGATCGGGGTGCAGAACGACCGCGGCTGGCGGGCCCTGGTCACCGAAGTGTTCGGCCGACGCGACCTGGCCGAGCATCCGAAGTTCGCCACCAACATCCTGCGGGTGCGGAACCGCGCCGAAACCGACCAGGTCGTCGCCGAGCACACCCGTCGGTTCGACACCGAAGAACTCGACAAACGACTCGCCGCGGCGGGCGTGCCCGCCGCCCGCCTGAACGACATGCGCGGTCTCATCGACCACCCGCAACTGTCCGAGCGCGGCCGGTGGCGTCAGATCGACACCGAGTCCGGCCAGGCCAGGGCCGTACTGCCGCCGATGACCTTCACCGACGTCGAACTCCCCATGGGGCCGGTCCCCGCCCTCGGTGAGCACACCGACGCCGTGCTCACCGAACTCGGCCTCACCGACACCGCGATTGCCGCGCTTCGCACCGGAGGCGCCGTCGGATAGCGTCCCCCGTCCCGAAGGTGTGCCACGAGAGGGCGAGATCCGCGTAGTCGACTACTCGGGTTCACCGGTGCAGGTCGCCGTACGGTCGGTCTGTATCGCATTCGCGAATCGACGAAAGGACACCGAAATGGCTTGGTCGACAACGCCGCAGGGGCTTTTTCTCGCCGCTGGTCAGGCGAATCAATTCTCCTTCTCGTTCGGGGACGTCTGGAAGGGGCCGCAGCTGGCGACGGCGAAACTCGATGCCAGCCAGGGCGGTGGCGGCACGAAGGTCCTGGTGACTCAGTGGCAGGGCACCGCCAATCAACCGGTCTTCGGCGGCCCCAGCAAGCAGTGGTACGTGCTCGGTATTCACAACAGCTCGACTTCGGGCATCTGGTTCCACCTCGAAGGAGGCGTACTCGCATGACGACACAGGAATCACCGAACGTGTCCCACGTGCAGGTCCTGGCGGACGCCAGCGGCAGCATTCTCGCCGCCGTCATGCGCACGGCGGGGACGGACTCGATCTCGGCCTCGGGTGAGGACGTTGCGCCCCAGGTCTCGCTTCTCGCCGCGGAAGGGCAAGTGGTGCATGATATCTCCGTTTACGGGGGGTCCGGGGACGAGATGTTCGAGTCGCTCGATCAGTGCGTGGTCCGGGTCGACGCCGGCGTCCCGACGTTGGTGCGACGCGCGGACGCATAGCCGTCGAGGGAGACGAGGGGGCCGCTGGCCCGGAGGCCGGCGGTCCCTGTCCCGCAGGACCGAAACCCATCAAATTTCCCTCGAGAGCCACTTTGTCCGCACAAACGATTGACTTCGCTGCCGGCGCACAGCACTGTCGTAGGGACACACGCCGCGCCGAGTAGTTCCGGAGTCGACCTTGACCAACGCCCACCCCACCGAGATCGCAGTTGCAGTGACCGGATTCGGCTGGATGGGCCGAGTGCACACCAACGCGTATCTGCGTCAGCGCCACCACTTCCCGGAAGCCCCGACGATCCGGCTGGGCGCCGTCGCCGACGAGGTACCCGGCCGCGCAGAGGAAGCCGCCGCCCAGTTCGGTTTCGGCGCAGCGCTGACGGATTGGCGCGACATCGCCGCCGACGAGAACATCGACGCGGTCAGCATCACCGCACCCAACTTCCTGCACCGCGAGATCGGCGTCGCGATGGCCCAGGCGGGCAAACACATCTGGATCGAGAAGCCGGTGGGGCTGTCGTCCGAGGACGCGAAGGCTGTTGCCGCCGCCGTCGAGAAGGCGGGCGTCCAGTCGACCGTCGGGTTCAACTACCGGCACGCACCGGCCGTCGCGATGGCACACGATCTCATCGCCTCGGGCGAACTGGGCACCATCACGCATTCACGGTTTCGCTTCCTCAGCGACTACGCCGCACACCCGGACGGCGCTCTGAGCTGGCGTTACGAGAACGCGCGCGGTGGGTCGGGCGTGCTGGGCGATCTCGCGTCGCACGGCGTCGACCTGGTCCGGTACCTGCTCGGGGACATCGACGCCGTGGTGGCCGACACTGCCGTCTTCATCCCGCAGCGCGCCGTCCCGACGGGGGCCACCAGCGGGCATGCGCGCGCGACCGGCGGCAAGCTGGGGCCGGTGGAGAACGACGACTTCGTCAGCGCGCTGGTCCGTCTGGCATCGGGCGGGCGGGTGACCCTGGACGCCAGCCGCGTCGCCGTCGGCGAGCAGAACAACTACGGGTTCGAAATCCACGGCACGAAAGGTGCGGTGTACTGGGACTTCCGGCGGATGAACGAACTCGGCACGAGTCTCGGCAGCAGGTACCAGGACCAGCCGGTCACGACGGTCTGGGTGGGACCCGACGCCGGGGCATACGCCCGCTTCCAGCCGGGTTCCGCGTCCTCGATGAGCTACGACGACCTCAAGGTCATCGAGGGAAACAACTTCATCAACTCGATCGTCGACGGAAAGCCCCAGGGCGCAACGATCGCCGACGCCGTCGCCGCGGCCGAAACCCTCGATGCCATCACGGCATCCGTCGCTTCGGGTGCGTGGGTCGGGGTGCGCTGATCCGATCCGCACCGCCCGGTCGCGGGGTTACGCTTGATCGGTTGGCGGGTCGTTCCCGTACGCGCCCTTCTCCGCGGAGGTTGGTATGAATGCCAAACCGTTCGGCACAGGCATTGCGATTCTCGCGTTGACGATTTCGGTGGCTTCGTGTTCGTCGGATACTTCCTCCGACAGCGAGGACAGTTGCGTCCGCGCGAGTGACAGTGAGCTGGATTCGCTTTTCACGAGTTGGAACGATGCACTGGTCTCCGGCGACGCGAGCCGGGTGGCCGCGCTGTACCGGCCGGACGCGATACTGCTGCCGACCCTGTCGGTGCCCATCGCCGACACCCCGGAGGAGATAACGGAGTATTTCGTCAACCTGATCAAGGCCGATCCCACGGCCCGGATGGAAGAAAGCTACAAGTATTCGGACTGCAACCTCGCCTACAACGTGGGCCGCTGGGTCATCAACGCCAACGGCCAGGACGTGGCAGCGAGGGTCACGTGGGTGTACCGGTACGAAGACGGAAAGTGGCTGATCGCCAACCATCATTCGTCGGTGAACCCCAGCTGAGGCCACGCGGTGGTGGCCGACCCGCGAGGCCGGCCACCACCGTAGTTCAGGACGATTTGGCGCGTTTACCCGCGACGTACACCTCGGTGATGGACGTCTCGCGGATCCCCATCAGCAGCGCGAACAGGGTCTGATCGCGGGCGAGTTCGGCGTCGGCGGACCGAAAGGCGTTGCGCAGCAACCCGTCGAGTGCAGGGGTGCCCGACGGGTCGACGACCACGAAGTCGGCTTCTTTCCCGACGTCGAAGTTGCCGAACCGGTTCTCCATGTCCAGGGCGCGGGCGCCGCCGAGGGTGCCGACGAACAGCATCTCCGCGGGATGCATCGACACCCCGTCGTCGCCGGCCTCGGTGATGTGCACCTTGAACGCGTCGCCGAGCACCCGAGGAATCAGCCATTCGTCGCCGCCGCCGAAATCGCTTCCCACGGAGATGGTGACACCCGACGCGACCGTGCGCTTCCACGGCATCGTTCCGGATCCCAGGAACAGCTGCGAGATCGGACAGTGCGAGACCGACGTACCGGTCTCGGCCATCCGCTCGAGCTCGGCATCCTGGCAGTGCACGCAGTGCGCGAGGATCGTACGCCTGCCCAGCAGGCTCTTTCCGCCGACCGCCGAGCCGGGCAGGAATTTCCCGTCGTAGGTGTCCAGGTACGAGTTCACCTGGTACGTCTCCTTGGTCGAGTCGACCTCGCCGGTGCCGGGACGGTTGTTCTCGTTGAGATGCGAGTGCACATACACCCCGCGGTCGCGCACCTCGTCGTAGAGTTCCCCGAGATTCTTCAAGGTCTCCGTCGTCACCGACAGCGAGAACCGCGGGATGATCGCCACATGTAGCAGAGCGGTGTCGACGTCGCCGGTGTCGGCGCCGTGCCACTTGTCGATCTCCTCGCGGGTGAGCCGGATGGCGTCCTCTTCGGAGGTCATCAACGGCTGGGCGGTTTCGTCACCGACGGTTTGAATTCCGCGGCCACTCACGATGCGCAGGCCCGCCTTCTGCGTCTCGGTGAACAACGCGTCCTGGGCGTGCGGAAACGCCGAACCGAACACCATGGCGGCGGTCGTGCCCGCCGAGATGCGCCGGTTGGTGAACTCGACGGCCGCCTGCTGCGCGAACTCCGGGTCGGCGAACTTCGCCTCCGACGGGAACATGCACAGGGTCAGCCACTCCAGAAGTTGCCCGCCGCCGTAGGAGTCGCCGGCGTACGTCTGAGGGAAATGGACGTGGGTGTCGACGAACCCGGGCAGCAGAAACCCGGGCCGGTGGTCGTACACGGTGCCGGACTCGTATTCGAACGGGAGCTCGGCGCGGTCACCGCAGAACACGATTCGCCCATCGTCGTCCAGCACCAGCGCGCCGTCGGGTATCGAAACCAGGGCGGCCGCGGCTTCGGTCACTTTCGGCGCGCCTGCGATGTGGAAGATGTGTCCGAGGTGGAGGTGCGTGGCCATGCGTGAACTCCCGTCGAGTGGTAACGGATCATGCGATGAGATAACAGCCCACACCTACAATGCCACCGATCAGACCCGGATCGCGGCCGAACAGACCAAGCCGTCTGCGCCGGATTCTGGGCGCCCGGCGGTCAGCGGGCCTCGACGAATCGGCGGACGACCTTGTCCCATCCCAGCGACTCGAGGAGTTCCGCGGCGGCCGCCCGCGAGGTGAGTGGCCGAAGAGCGTCGATGTCGAGGTCGCCAGTGGTGCCCAGGACGTCGTCGAGGCGCAGGCAGTCGACGTATCCGTAGTCGGACCAGGGTTCCACGTGCCCGTCCCAGTCCGCGACGTCGGCGTACGGGCCGCCGAGTCGTAGCTTCCCGCTGCGGTGGATCATCACGTACCGGGGCACCACCTGCATCGTCTCCTCGGCGGTGGCGAGGGTCGTTGCGGGGTCGGCCGCAGGATCCGCGCCTGCGAGCCGACGATCGTAGGAGGCCGTCTTGACGGTTGCGACCTCGACCAGCGCCCGCACGTAGATCCACCGTGCTCGTTCGACCGAGCCCGCCCACGCCGATTCCTCGTCGGCGCAAGAGAACACGTTCTCGGCGGGGGTCCGGATCAGCAACCGCGTCCCCACCCGCTCGTGGTCGACGACCAGGTCGCCGTCGACGAGGAACTCGCCGTCGTACTCGCGGATCCCGGTGATCGTCGCGACCGCCAGCACCTCGTCGCCGGGCGCGGTGACGAACAGTTCACGTTCGGAGAAGACGCCCTCGGCGTCGCCGGGAAAGGGGCCCCGACCTCTGGTGAAGGCCTCCTGCTGGGTCAAGTCGGCCCGGAACCCTGCTTCGGTCGTCCCCAACGGATGATCGCGCATCTCTCGCAGGTCGCCGAGTCGAACCCTCAACGTCACAGGTCGTCCTCCCCGTTCATCTCCGGCGCACCGCGGGCCGACTCTATGATCATAGCCGTTGACCTGCGGTGATTCCTCACCTGCGCAACCGCTGCTCGCCCAGTAGGGTCGCAGTGACTGTTCGACCGACCGAGGGGGACCGGTGACGGGTTCTGCGTCCGAAGGAATCATCTCGCCCGCCGCACGCGTGTTCTGGGACCGCAGCTTCGCGGATCGTCGTGCCCTGTTCGCGGGGCTTCGGCAGCGGTCCCCGATCGAGTTCCACACCGAAACGGACGGTCCGGGCTTCTGGTCGGTCGTCGGCTACGACGACGTGGTGGCGGTGAGCCGGAACCCGGAGGTCTTCTCCTCGGCGAAGGGCTTCACCATCGACGACGTCCCCGTCGAGATCCTCGCGTTCGCCATGTCGATGATCGCGATGGACGACCCCCGGCACCGGCATCTGCGGGGGATCGTGCAGTCGGCGTTCACCGCCGCGTCGGTGCGGGGCATCGCCGACAGGGTGCGCGCTCACGCCGCGCAGATCGCCGCCGACCTGCCCCGAGATACGATGTTCGACTTCGTCCCCGAGGTCGCGACCCGGCTGCCGGTGCAGGTGATCTGCGAGCTGCTCGGGATCCCCGAGAGCGACCGGCCGATGATCCTGGCGGCGGCCGCCGACGTCATTTCCGGAGGTGGGGATCAGGAGTTCGTCACCGCCCCCGGCGGTGCGGCGGGCCTCGGTCAGATCTACGGGTACGCCCTCGAACTGGGCGAGAAACGCAAGGCGGACCCCGGTGACGACCTGACGTCCCGCCTGGTGTCGACGACGGTCGACGGGGAGATCCTCACGCCGACGGAGTTCGGGTCGTTCGTCATCCTGCTGATCACGGCGGGTTACGAGACCACCCGGCAAGCGCTGGCGTGGGCGCTGCACCTGCTCAGCGAGCACCCCGGCCAGAAGGAACTGCTGCTCGCCGACTTCCCCGGCCGCATCGACAACACGATCGACGAGGTGATCCGGTTCGCGTCCCCGGTGCCCTACATGCGGCGCACTGCGACCGTCGACACCGAGATCGGCGGGGCCCACATCGCAGCCGGGGACAAGGTCGTCATGTGGTACCTGTCCGCGAACCACGACGAGCGCGTCTTCGACGATCCGGACCGGTTCGACATCACCCGCCCGAACGCGGGCAAGCAGCTCGGTTTCGGTGCGAAAGACATCCACCACTGCCTGGGCGTGAACCTCGCGAAGTTCGAGTTGCGGGTCATGCTCGAGGAACTGTTCACCGCCCACCCCGGACTCCACACGGTGGGCGAGCCGGAGCTGCTGCTCTCCGCTTTCGTCAACGGCATCGCGTCACTGCCGGCCCGGGCAGGCGACCGACCGTGACGTTCACGCAGGCCGGCGACCGGAAATCATGACGAGCGGCATGTCGGTGATGCGCGCTACGGTCGCGTCGTCGAGCTCGATCCGGTCCGCGAGGTCACGCGCCTCGTCGAGACTGATCGAGCGCCCGGCGATCCAGGTGTGGAAAATCGCCAGGTTGACCGGACCGAGAATGCGCGGCGCCTTGTAGTCCTCGACGAACTTCTCGGCGTCCTCGAACCTCGTGCTGCGGTCCGCATCCGTGATCAGCAGCGGTCCGCCCGGCTTCAGGACGCGCACGCACTCGGCGAGCCCGGCCTCGCGCGACGACCAGTGCTTGATGGAGCCATAGCTGATCACGCCGTCGAACGTCCGATCGGCGAAGTCGAGCTTCGTGGCGTCGCCCACGTCGAAGCGCACCCGGTCGCCGTAGCCGCGCATGCGTTTGGTGGCGCGCTTGATCTGCGCCTGCGACAGATCGAGACCCAGAATGTGCACGTCGGGGCGCTGATCGGCGATGTACTTGGTGAACAGCGCCCCACCCGAACCGACGTCCAGAATGCGGGCGTTCGGGGGGAGATGCGGCAGGAAGTACTCGTCGATGACGCGGCGTGAGCGGTAGACGGCCGGCGCCACGATGGTCTCGTACATCCAGGCGTGCGCCGGAGTGTAGATCGCGGTGATGGGGTCGAACGGTGCCAGCGGCATGGTCGCGCTCCTAGGTGTCCCGGTTTCCCACGGCGCCCGAACCTGTTCGGGTCCACTTTCCGCGCCGTTGTCGCTCATAGATTAAGGGTTACCTGGCGTACACGCTGGTCCATCTATACGGTTGTCCACTTACACGCGGGCCGGTGTCCAGTCGGGAGTTTCGGTGAGCACCACCTGGTTCAGCAGTGCGGCCGCCCGGCCGACGCCCTCGATCGAACTGACGAGCGCGTCCTCGTGCTCGATGTTGAGCGTGCCGTCGTAGCCGACGGACCTGAGGTTGTAGACGAAGTCGGCCCAGAACTGCTGCCCGTCCGGATGTCCCAGGCCGAGGGTGACGTAGTTCCATGCGCGGTCGTGCGGGGTGGTGATGGGAACGGTGTCGAGCAGACCGTCGCTCTCGGCGTTCCACCGGTTGATCCGGATGTCCTTGGCGTGGACGTGGAAGATGGACTCGCCGAGGGACCGGATGACGGCGGGGATGTCCGCGCCCATCCACATGAGGTGCGAGGGGTCGAGATTGGCGCCGACGACGTCCGCTCCGGCACTGTCGATCAGCCGGTGCAGAGTCGACACGTTGTGAACGAGTTGGGCGCCACAGGCTTCGACGGCAAGACGCACGTTGGCGTCGCGCGCGAAGGCGGCGAGTTCCTTCCAGTAGGGGATCGCCACCTCCTGCCACTGGTAGGCGAGGATGTCCAGGTTCTCCGGCGGCCAGGACGTGGTGATCCAATTGGGCGACGAGTCACCTTCGGCGCCCGGCAATCCCGACATGAGGACGACTGTCGGGACTCCGAGTGCACTGGCCGCCGTGATGGTGTCGCGGACGACCTTTGCCTGCCGGTCCCCGGTGACGGGGTGGAGTTGGTTGCCGTTGGCGGTGAGAGCGCTGAGGGTCAGCCCGCGCGAGGTGATCTTGCCGAGGAACTCCTCTCTCGCCCCGTCGGACGACACGAGGGCGGGCAGATCCGCGTGCGGACTCTCCGACCAGTTTCCCGTGGCGACCTCGACGGACGACAGTCCGTGGGTGCGCGCCAGGTCCAGTGCAGCTTCGAAGGGCAGATGGCTGACCGAGTCGGTGAGTAGTCCGATTTTCATCGCTGTGCACTTCCTGTCGGGAGACGTCGTACACAACTAGTACGTTCTAGTGTCGCTCTTTGTCAAGACATATGCACGGCGGTGGCGGCGAGTCGGGCATTCTCACCGATGCATCCACCGCTGCCGTTTGCCCGCTCGGGACGTGTAGCCGACGCCCCGGGTCAGGGTGCCGATCTCCTTCAGCGCGCGTTCGCCTTCGCTGCGTTCGCGTTGCCAGATGTTGCGGCCGACGATGATGCCGCGGGCGCCGGCGCGCAGGGTCTGCCCGATGGCGTCGACGTCGCCGGCCAGGGGCCGCCGCCGTCGAGGGTGGTGACGTCGTAGTAGGTGTCGATGGTGAGTACGCGGCTCAGGTGTGGGTGTGCGGCGAAGAATTTTTCGGTCCGGCAGTGTGCGGCGCATCCGGTACTCCATGCTCATCTTCGGGCTCTCATTTCGCTGATCCTGTCGAATATTATTGTACGTATCGTACGTACAATTCGGTTGCTAGGGGTTGAGTAGTAAATGGACAAGGGGCACGGTCGTGGACAAAGCCTGGCCGTTCAACACCTACGATCGAGACATCAGAGAGCGAAGGGAGCCGCTCCGTGACTACGAGTACCGAGGGTTCGATCGATCGGCAGTCGGTTGTGCCGTACTACCAGCAGCTGGCGTCCGTGCTGGAGGGTCGGATCTCGTCGGGGGTCATCGCCCGCGGAGCCAAGCTGCCCAGCGAGAACGAGCTTTCCGTCCAGTTCGAACTGTCGCGGGCGACCGTCCGTCAGGCCCTGCAGTTCCTGGAATCTCGCGGAGTTGCGCAGCGAATCCCGAACCGGGGAGTGTTCGCCAGCGCCCCCAAGGACGGCACCGGCTGGGTCATCCAGGGCAAGGAAGGCTTCCTCGAGAATGCGATGGGCCACCAGAACCGGTCGGTGAGCACCCGGGTGCTGCGCTCGGGAACTGCCACGTTTCCCGACCACGTCTGTCAGGCGCTGAATCTGCCCAGCGAGACAGTGGGTTTCGAGTTGGTGCGGGTTCGGTCCCTCGACGGCACGCCCGCGCTGTTCAGTACCAATTACAGCCCGCCGATCCTGACTCCGGTCCTGGCTTCCGCGACCGACGTGCTCGCCGGCGAGGCGTCGCTGACGACTCTGCTGACGAACGCGGGATTCAGCCTGGGCGGTGCCAACCGCATCATCCGCGCCACCAGGCCGACACCGGAGATCGCCGAGGCACTGGCGATCGACGAGAACGAACCCATGTTGTGCATCCGCTCCACGTCCTGGACGCCCGAAGGTCTCCGATACGACGTCTACGAAACGTGGGTGCGCAGCGACATCATCCCGCTGGAGGTCGACGTGAGCACGGTCGACCTCGGCAAGGCGGTCCGCTGATCCGGGATCGGACACCAGACGCCAGGACGACGTCGAAACGCGCTCGCGCCCAGGACTGGTCGCCGCCCCGGACGGGGCACGGGACGTCGCATCCCGGCCGCTGCCCACTCCCCGAGGCACCGGCCGACCGGTAACGCCCACTGGAACGTTCCCCGGCACGGGTGTTTCACATTGGAACACGGGCGGGCCGGAACGTGCTTCTACGTTTGATCCAGGCACCGTGTCGGCCATCACACAGACGCCGCGCCGCTGCCGGGGATCACTACGTCCTCGGACCCTGCCTGCTCCCACCGAGTCCGTTTCAGGAGAAGCACATGACAAGCACGACCTCGTCGCCGCCCGCGATGACCCCCCGTCGCGCGGCGACGGCCGCGCTCCTCGGCAGCGCACTGGAGTACTACGACTTCTTCGTGTACGGCGCCGCAGCCGCCCTGGTCTTCAACGTGTTGTTCTTTCCCTCCGGCGACCCCACCGTTGCGCTCATCGCATCGTTCGCGACCTTCGCCGTGGGGTACGTCGCCCGCCCGGTCGGCGCCGTGGTGATGGGGCACTTCGGCGATCGGCTCGGCCGCAAACGCGTCATGCTTGCCACCGTCGTGATGATGGGCGTCGCGTCCTTTGCCATCGGGTGCCTTCCGACGTATGACCAGCTGGGCCTCGTCGCCCCGGTGCTGCTGGTCGTCCTCCGCGTCGTTCAAGGATTCTCCGCCGGTGCCGAATCGGCAGGCGCGTCGACGTTGACCGTCGAGCATTCCCCGGTCGGACGCCGAGGATTCTTCACCAGTTTCGTCATGGTCGGCTACGCCGTCGGCTGCTCCCTGGCCACCGTCGTGTTCCTCCCGATCGCGATGCTGCCCCACGACGCGCTCTACACCTGGGGCTGGCGAATTCCCTTCTGGCTCAGCGCGGTAGTCGTCGTTATCACCTACTACGTGCGAAGCCATCTCGACGAAACTCCGGCCTTCACCGAAGCGCGACAAGAGGATCAGGTTCGGAAGCTACCGCTGAACGACGTGCTCACGCACCATTGGGGCGACGTGATCCGAGTCGCCGGAGCATCATTGATGGCGTCGATGCAAACGTTGTTCGCCGTGTTCAGCCTCTCGTATGCCACCTCGGTCGGGGTGGATCGAGGCACGATGCTCGCCATCATCTCCGGGTCGATAGCCCTGTCGATCATCGGCATCCCGGCAGCCGGCTACCTCTCCGACGTCATCGGCCGGAAGCGAACGATGCTGATCGGCGCTGTCGGCGGTGCGCTCAGCATCTTCCCCTACCTGTGGGCGATTTCGACGGCGAATGTCGTGTTGATCGTGATCTTCGCGTTCGTCAACATGTCGCTGTTCTTCAGCTGCTACAACGGCGTGTGGACGTCGTTCTTCGCCGAGCAGTTCCCCGCACCCGTGCGATTCACCGGCATGGCTGTCAGCAACCAGCTCGGGAACCTTCTTGCAGGATTCGCTCCACTGATCGCCGCCGTCCTCCTCGGCGCGGGCCCGGCGGGCTGGCTTCCGGTCGCAATGTTCGGTGCGGTTGCCACCGGAATCGGTGCGATCGCGGTTATCGGAATGCGTGAGACGTCGAAGACCCCGGCAGAATTCCTCGGCGGTCCGAGAGCCGAAGAGCTGATCGGTCAACTGAGCTCGCCCCAACCTGCCACTCCTGCACCACGCCCTGCAGACGCAACGATGAGCTAGCCCACCGAGAACACCTCGATGAACAGACCCCCGACGATCCACTGTCCGGGGGTCTGTTCATTCGGCCCAGGATATTCGCGGCACGGGCCTTGGTTCCGCATGCTTCTCACAACGCGCCCTCGATTCTCTCGCGCCCGCGCCCGAGCGCGCGCACAGGTTTCCACAAGGTGTTTCACATTGGAACGTAGTTGTGCTGGACCTTGCTTTTATCCTTGATCCAAACGCGGTGGCGGCGATCACATTACGACTACCGCGGCGGGTAGGGCGCAGAACGCGTAAGAGAAGTCGATCGTCTGACCCGGCAATCGTGCAATGCTGCTCCGCCCCACATTCTTTCACCCTTCCTCTTTTTGTATCGGAACGACACAGGAGTTCGTCATGCCTGCACAGACCACACCCCAGATCGTCGACGCCGTCGTCATCGGCGCCGGATTCGGCGGGATCTACGCCGTCCACAAGTTGCACAACGAGCTCGGGCTCACCACGGTGGGTTTCGACAAGGCCGACGGCCCGGGCGGGACCTGGTACTGGAACCGTTACCCGGGTGCTCTCTCCGACACCGAAAGCCATGTCTACCGCTTCTCCTTCGACGAGGATTTGCTGCAGGACGGCACCTGGGAACACACGTACATCACCCAGCCCGAGATCCTCGACTACCTCGAGGGTGTGGTCGACCGGTTCGATCTGCGCCGCCATTTCCGGTTCGGCACCGAGGTCACCTCCGCCGTCTACCTCGACGGCGAGGCACTGTGGGAGGTCACCACCGACACCGGGGCGGTGTACCGGGCCACGTATGTGATCAATGCCGTCGGGCTGCTTTCGGCCATCAACTTTCCCGATCTGCCCGGCCTGGACACGTTCGAGGGCGAGACCATCCACACCGCCGCCTGGCCCGAGGGCAAGGACCTGGCGGGCCGCCGGGTCGGGGTGATCGGGACCGGTTCCACCGGCCAGCAGGTGGTCACGGCTTTGGCGCCGGAGGTCGAGCACCTGACCGTGTTCGTCCGCACCCCGCAGTACTCCGTCCCGGTCGGTAAGCGTCCCGTGACCGCCGAGCAGATCGACGCGGTCAAGGCCGATTACGACAGGATCTGGTCGCAGGTCAAGGGTTCGTCGGTGGCGTTCGGTTTCGAGGAGTCCACGGTGGCGGCGATGAGTGTTTCGGAGGAGGAACGCCGTCGTGTCTTCGAGGAGGCGTGGCAGCATGGTGGCGGTTTCCGTTTCATGTTCGCCACCTTCGGTGACATCGCCACGGACGAGGATGCCAACGAGGCGGCGGCGTCGTTCATCCGTGCCAAGATCGCCGAGGTCATCGAGGACCCGGAGACGGCGCGGACGTTGACTCCGACCGGCCTGTTCGCCCGGCGCCCGCTGTGCGACGACGGCTATCACCGGGTGTTCAACCGGCCGAACGTCGACGCCGTCGGCATCAAGGAGAACCCGATCCGGGAGGTCACCGCCAACGGTGTGGTGACCGAGGACGGTGTTCTGCACGAGCTGGACGTGCTCGTTTTCGCGACCGGGTTCGACGCCGTGGACGGCAATTACCGGCGCATGGAGATCCGCGGCCGGGACGGTGTGAACATCAACGACCACTGGGACGGGCAGCCGACCAGTTATCTGGGTATTTCGACGGCGAATTTCCCGAACTGGTTCATGGTGCTCGGTCCCAATGGCCCGTTCACGAATCTGCCGCCGAGCATCGAGACGCAGGTCGAGTGGATCAGCGACACGATCGCGTATGCCGAGCGCAACGGGTTGCGAGCGATCGAGCCGACGCCGGAGGCGGAGGCGGAATGGACCGACACCTGCACCGAGATCGCGACCATGACGGTGTTCACGAAGGTCGATTCGTGGATTTTCGGGGCGAACATTCCGGGGAAGAAGCCCAGTGTTCTGTTCTATCTGGGTGGTCTGGGTAATTATCGTGCCGTCCTCGCCGACGTCACTGCCGACAACTACCGCGGCTTCGAACTGACCTCCGCCGACACGGTCGCGGCCTGACACCCGTCATCACCACACAGGAGAAGCCCATGGGTGTGTACACCACCACCGACCCGGTCACCGGGGACCGGAACGCGCAGTACCCGGAGATCACGGACGCCGAGTTGGACGATCTCGTCGGACGGAGCACCGCGGCCTACCGCTCCTGGCGAACCGCGCCGCTGGAGCGCCGCCGCGCCGCCCTCACCCGGGCCGCCGAGATCCACCGCGAACAGGCCGACGAGCTGGCCAAGCTCCTCACCCTGGAAATGGGCAAGCCGATCGCGCAGGCCAGAGGCGAGGTGGAGCTGGTGGCCTCGATCTACCAGTACTACGCCGACCATGTGGACGACTTCATGGCGGACGAGCCCCTCGACATCACGGGATCCGGCACGGCCGTCGTCCGCACCGAGCCGATCGGCCCGCTCGTCGGGGTCATGCCGTGGAACTACCCCTACTACCAGGTGGCACGTCTCGCTGCCCCGAACATCGCTCTCGGCAACACGATCATCGTCAAGCACGCCCGGAACTGCCCCCAGTCCGCCCTCGCCATCGAACGGGTCCTGACCGAGGCCGGTCTGCCCGCGGGCGTCTACCTCAACGCCTTCATCTCTTCGGCGCAGGTTGCCGACGCCGTTGCGGATCCCCGCGTCCAGGGCGTGTCGCTGACCGGATCCGAGAAGGCCGGGTCCGCCGTCGGCGAGATCGCCGGTAGGCACATGAAGAAGTGCGTGCTGGAACTCGGCGGATCGGACCCGTTCATCGTGCTCGCCGACGCCGATGTCGACGCCGCGGCGGCCGCCGCCGTCGTCGGCCGTCTCGGCAACGGCGGGCAGGCCTGCACCGCGTCGAAACGGTTCCTCGTGGAGGAACGTGTGTACGACGAGTTCGTGAGGAAATTCGTCGACGGGATGTCCGGCTGGCGGCCCGGCGACCCGACCAGCCCCGAGACCAAGCTCGGACCGATGGCGTCGAACTCGGGAGCCGAGGAGCTGGACGAGCTTGTCCAGGAAGCGATCTCACACGGAGCCGAAGTGCTGTTGGGCGGTGGGCGGCCGGAGGGGGCCTACTACCCGCCCACCGTCCTGACCGGCGTCACACGCGAGATGCGCGCGTTCGACGAGGAACTGTTCGGTCCGGTGGCGGTCGTCCACCGTGTCGGCTCCCTGGAGGAGGCGATCGAACTGGCCAACGACTCCCCGTTCGGGCTTTCGTCGAGCGTGTTCACCTCGAGTCCGGAGCAGGCCGACCGCGTCGCCGCGGAACTCGAGACCGGCATGGTGTGGATCAACAGCACCAGCAAGAGTTCGCCCGACCTCCCGTTCGGCGGCGTCAAGGGGTCCGGCGTCGGTCGCGAGCTGGCCCGATACGGTTTCAACGAGTTCGCCAACAAGAAGCTCGTGCGAAACCCGCAGGGACAGAAATAATTCAGTCGTGGATGGGAGGCGCTCCGATCATTCCGGGGTGCTGCCCTCCGTGGCTGCGAACGAGGGGAGCAGAGTGGCGACGAGCCGCTTTCCGAATCCGTCGTCCATGGGCGAGCCGCTCAGGAAGAACCGGTAGTAGATGGGGCCGAGCACGAGATCCGTGACCATTTCAGGGTCGAGGTCAGCCCTCAACTCTCCTCTGGAGATTCCGCGCTCCACCAGCGCGCTCACGTCCGCCAATCGGTGGCTCACCACCTGCTCCCGGTAGACACGTGCGAGCTCGGGGTCCGCGGCGACCTCCGAGACCAGGCCCTTCATGACAAGGCCCATCAGAGAGGTGCACATGAGTTCGACGGTCCGGTCGACGAGCGCCGTCAGTTCGGTGGCGGTATCCGCCCGATACGGTTGCGCGCTCACCTCGTCGACCATGTCCAGCAGGACGGCCAGGGCCAGATCGTTCTTGGACCGGTGCCTGCGGTAGATCGTGGTCTTCGCCACCCCCGACCGTGCCGCGACGCCCTCGACGGTCAGGCTTCCGAATCCGTTCTCCGCCAGTATCTCCCGTGTGGCGTCGAGGACCAGCCGTTCCGTCCGGGCGCGCCGCTTCTCGTGACCGGATCCCGCGGTCCGGGGCGTTCCGCGATCGCTCGCACTCGAGTCCTTCATGTCGACAGCCTTTCCGTAGCCCACCATCGGGTGCTATTATCGCTACGCGACGTATCGTTTTGCAAATTACTCACTTCTTCAGACTCGCTCACGAGGAATACTCATGGCTACAGATCGCTACCAGCGCGGCCTCGACCGCATGATGGAGCTCGTCTCCACCGACCACGCCAACACGTTCGACCACGTCAAGCTCGTGGAGTCCTACAAAAGTCTGGACGCAGACCTGTCCGACTACATCGTCTCCTTCGCCTTCGGCGACATCTACTCCCGCAGTGCCCTCACCCAGCAGGAGCAGACGATGGTGACCATCTCCACGCTCGTCGCCCTGGGTACCGAACCCCAGTTGAAGCTGCACATCAACACCGGCTTCAACGTCGGCCTGACCAAGGAGAAGATCGTCGGTGCCCTGATCCACTGCATCCCCTACGTCGGGTTCCCGCGCGTGCTCAACGGCCTCACTCTCGTCAAGCAGGTCATGGCGGAGCGCGGCCTCACCGAGGACTGAGAGGTTGCCGCCCCGGCACTTCTCACACGCATCTCACATTCGAGGAACATTCATGTACTTGATAATTGGGCTCGGACCCATCGGCGGAAACATCGGAGCACATCTCGCCCAACTCGGGCGGGAGGTGTACGGCTACGACTTCGACGCGGCGCGCGTCCGCGAGTGGTCGGAGCAGAACCGGTCACCGGCCGGCAGCGACCTGGCAGCTCTGGACTGGCCGTCCGTGGACAGCGTTCACGTCGCCGTGCGGCTGGCAGACCAGGTGTCGTCCGTCTTCGCGGCGCTCAGGGAGCACACCACACGGCCGCTGACCGTCTTCGTCCACACCACGCTGGCGCCGGAAGACGCCCGGAAGATCATGCCCTCGGCCCCGGACGACTGGCGCGTCTTCGAAGCCCCCGTGTCGGGCGGCCCCCAGGGTGCGCGCCGAGGCTCGATGACCATCTTCCTCGCCGGACCCGACGCCACACCCGCCGAGGACCGACTGCTCGGCGACATCTCCGGCCGCGTGTTCCGCATGGAGGCCTACGGTCAGCCGGCCCTGGTGAAACTCCTCAACAATGCGCTGGCCACCTACAACCTGGCCGCCACCGCACGGATGCTCGATCTCGCGGAGAATCTCGGCACACCAGCCGCGGGCCTCCTCGAGGTGATCGGGGTATCGACCGGCCAGAGCTGGATGAGCGACAACCTCGTCGACGTCCAATACGACCTGCTGCTCAAGGACGTCGAGCTGCTCCGCGGCGAAATCGGTGCGCTCCCATCGGGAGATCTCGACGACAACGTCGAACAGGCGATCCTGCGGGCACGTGCCCTGCTGGGCGCCCGCTAGGTTCGTCTCCCACCGAATCCGGCGCTGCCGATCGATCTCGATACCGCACCTCGCGCGCCGGGGGCGATATCGTTGGGGTGATATCGGAGGTGGTCACGGTGGAACAGATCCTGATCCGCAACCTTCCCGCGGGAACCAAAGCCGCGCTGCGGGCGCGCGCTGAGCAGCATCACCGGTCGGTCGAGGCGGAGATACTCGAGATCCTCGGCGTGGCCCTCGAGCGGTAGCCGGTCACTCTCGTCGACCTGTTGAGCACCGATGAGGGTGCCGACATCGAGTTCGAGCCCGGACGCCTCGGTGTGACCGCCCGAACTGCTGAGTTGTGAAGTACGTCCTGGACACCAACGTCGTGTCCGCGCTGCGGGTTCGGGGCCGTAACCGGCCGCACGGAAAGACCGACATCGGTGTGAAAGTCCGCCGTCATCGTGAGGTGAGCCGGATGACCGGGTACTGCCGGTCGGATTTGCTCTGATACTTCGCGATGCGGGGCTGGGCGGCGGCGATGCGCTGCCAGGCCTGCTCACGGTCGGCGCCCTCGAGTTGCTGCGGGACCACGGGGGTGGCGTCGGTGCCGGGCAGTTCGATCGACACCTCGCCGGGGTGCGCCATCAGGTTGGCGTGCCAGTCGGGATTCTGGCTCCCCCCGCCCGACGCGACGACCAGCCGGGCGTCGTCACCGTCCGGGAACCAGGCCAGGGGTGACTGCCGCGGTTGACCGCTCCGGCGGCCCACCGTGTTGAGGATCAGCACGTCCATGCCCATGAACTGGCCGTGGCCGCGTCGGATCTTGCGGTTCATGCGGGCATTCATCTTCCGTTGCATCCACCGCGAAAACGCACCCGGCGTACCCGGCTTGCGCTTGCCTGCTTGGCTGTTCGTCGTCATGTGCTCTCTCCCATCGGTCCGGCCGTCGTGTTCTGGCAAGAACGCTACTGCGGTCCGGTGAGCGGCGCTTCTCGATTCCTGATCGATCCGAGGCGGGCACTCGGATCGATCGGTGACGACCCGTGGCGGTGCCGTCGAACCGGCGCCCACCGCGAAAATGGTTGTCCGGCAACGGCTGAGCGGCGTCAGGTGAGCGGGATGGTCCAGATGATCGCGGGCATGTCCTCGGCCCTGCGCTCCTGCCGCTGTTCACGCTGACGGTCGCGGGTGCGGTCGTCGTTGCCGCCGGGGATGTCGCGGCCGGTGTCGGGGGCGGCGACTGCGACGACCGTGTGGTCGGCGACCGGGGTAACCGCAGCCGCTGCGCCGATGGGAAGGACGCCGAGAGCAGCCGCGGCCACCACCACGGTGACGATCCGCTTCCGCAGCGAGCCGCGGTGGGTGCGTCGGGCGTCCTGGTGCGAATGTGTGGCGTTCATGGTCTTCAATTCCTGTCCGAGTGCCGCGAACCCAGCGTCCACAGCTACTCGAACGGTGTCCGCGAAGGCGCGAAACGTTACGCCCCGCCGGACATTATTTTGTGCGGGAACTCTCCTGCAGCTAGCGCCACTCCCGGAACGCGTCGAGCAGACGGTCGCGTAGCGCCGGATCGAGCTCCTCCGGGGGCAGCGTGCCGAGGGTGTGCACCGTCTGCTCGATCTGCTCCAGATAAGTGGCGCAACCCGAGCACTCGCCGAGATGGGTCTCGAATCGGGCCCGGGCCTCGGGATCCATGTCGTCCTCGAGGTATGCGGTGACCAATTCGACGAGGTCCTGGCAGTCCATGGCTCACGCTCCCGTTCCGAGATAGTCCTCGAGGGCCTGACGCACGTGTGCGCGACCTCGGTGCAGCAGCACCCGCTGATTCGCCGCGGTGATCGACAGCATCGCGGACACTTCCGCGGCGTCGTAACCGAGGACGTCGCGCAGGACGACCACGATGCGCTGACGCTCGGGGAGGTGTTCGAGTTCGCGGCTCGCGACGTCGAGGACCTCCGCGCCGAGGACCGAACCCTCGGGGGACTCCGGCCAGCTGGTCGGCGGCGTCGCCCAGTGGTGTGGATCCTCCGGTGCCGTCCTCGGCAGGAACCGGCCCGGGTCCACGGTGGGGCTGCCCGTGAACGCGGCCAGTTCGGCGTCGGAATCGTGCCGGTCCCGGACACCCCGCTTCTTCGCGATGTTGACGAGGATCCGGAACAGCCAGGTTCGGAGCGTCGAGCGACCCTCGAATCGGTCGATGCCCTGCAGCACGGCGATCCAGGTTTCCTGGACGACGTCCTCGGCGACCTCGGCGCTGGCCACATAACCCCGGGCCACCCGCAGCATCATCGGCGTGTGCCGGTCGACCAGTTCGGCGAATGCGGACTCGTCCCGTGCCCGCAACGAATCGACGAGTCGCTGCTCGTACGAGGTGTCGATCTCCGTCATCCGCTCCTCCTCGGTGATCGAGGTGCTCCGGAAGCGTGGCCGCGTGAGACGGCCGGATGACATACCACCTTACTGACCTCGGCCACAGCGGTCGATCGGTCCGCCCCGATCGTGTGGTGGGTAGGGCCGAACGGCCCTGTCTTGACCGCACGGTGCGGGGAAGACTCGATTCGGAGGGGTGGTGGCGGTCCGCGGCGATCGGCAACGGTCGCCGCGGCCCGGGTCCCACACACCACCCGACCCGGCAATCCCGAAAGGGCGGCGCATGAACGTTCGGCGAACGCCGCAGGCGCGTTCGGAAAGCTACTGGGAGGAACTCGGTTCGACGGAGGCCCGTCACGTCGGCGGCGCCGAGCGGGACCGGCTCCCGGCGGCGCACGAACACGTCTCGCTCGTCGACCACTGCCGAGTGGACCCGCGAGGGTAGGCAACCGTCGCTCGACGTGGCACGATTTCGTAGGTGTCCAGCAGCCCTGCCCCGGCGCACTACCTGCGCGACCTCGCGCGCCTGCGCCGCGTCCGCGACCGGATCGACCGGGAGTACGCACAACCGCTGGACGTGGACGCGCTCGCCCGCGGCGTGAACATCTCGTCCGGGCACCTCAGCCGCCAGTTCCGGCTCGCCTACGGAGAGTCGCCGTACTCGTACCTGATGACGCGGCGCATCGAGCGTGCGATGGCGCTGCTGCGTCGCGGCGACCTCAGCGTCACCGAGGTCTGTTTCGCGGTCGGCTGCGCGTCGCTGGGCACGTTCAGCACGCGCTTCACCGAGTTGGTCGGCGTGCCGCCCAGCACCTACAAACGCGACGCGGAGCAGGCGACGGCGGGGATACCGTCGTGCGTCGCGAAACAGGTCACCAGACCGATCAGGAATAGAGAAGCGCCGGTCGCCGAGCCGCACTTATCGTGATGGTCATGGACATCACCATTCACCAGACCTATCTCCCGCAGGACGATCCGGACGCCGCGCTGGGCTTCTATCGCGACATCCTCGGATTCGAGGTCCGCAACGACGTCGGATACAACGGACTGCGGTGGATCACCGTCGGCCCCGTCGGCCAGCCCGGCACGTCCATCGTCCTGCACCCGCCCGCCGCCGACCCCGGGGTCACCGACGAGGAGCGCCGGACCATCGTCGAGATGATGGCGAAGGGCACCTACGCCGCCATCAATCTGGCGACCAAGGACCTCGACAGCACCTTCGAGAAGCTGCAGGCCGGCGACGTCGAAGTGGTGCAGGAACCGACCGACCAGCCGTACGGGGTCCGCGACTGCGCGTTCCGCGACCCCGCGGGCAACATGGTCCGCATCCAAGAGCTGCGCTGAGTTCGAGCAAGTCGACCCGACGGAGACCGTGAACGCGGCTCCGCCCGAACAGATGGAGACACGATGAGCATGGCCACGAAGGCGGAGTCGGGGCGAGCCAAGCGAGGGGACAGGTCGGAATCGCCCGAGCTGCATCTTGCCGACAGTCACGACCTGATCCGCGTGCACGGTGCGCGCGAGAACAACCTCAAGGACATCAGCGTCGAGTTGCCGAAGCGCCGGCTGACGGTGTTCACCGGGGTGTCCGGCTCGGGCAAGAGTTCGCTGGTGTTCGCCACGATCGCCGCCGAGTCGCAGCGGATGATCAACGAAACGTACAGCGCGTTCGTGCAGGGGTTCATGCCGACGCTGGCGCGACCCGACGTCGACGTGCTCGACGGGCTGACGACGGCGATCATCGTCGACCAGGAGCGGATGGGCTCGAATCCCCGCTCGACCGTCGGCACCGCCACCGACGCCAACGCGATGCTCCGGATCCTGTTCAGCCGCCTCGGGAAGCCGCACATCGGTTCGCCTCAAGCGTTCTCCTTCAACGTCGCGTCAATCTCCGGCGCGGGCGCGGTCACCATCGAGCGCGGGGGCCAGCAGACGAAGGAGCGGCGCAGTTTCAGCATCACCGGCGGCATGTGTCCGCGGTGTGAGGGCCGGGGATCGGTCACCGATTTCGACCTGACTGCGCTGTACGACGACAGCAAGTCGCTGAACGAGGGCGCGCTGACGATTCCCGGCTACAGCATGGAGGGCTGGTACGGCCGCATCTACCGCGGCTGCGGCTTCTTCGACCCGGACAAGCCGATAGCGAAGTTCACCAAGAAGCAGCTGCAGGACCTGCTGTACAAGGAGCCGACCAAGATCAAGGTCGAGGGCGTCAACATCACGTTCGAGGGCCTGATCCCGAAGATCCAGAAGTCGTTCCTGGCCAAGGACGTCGACGCGATGCAGCCGCACATCCGCGCATTCGTGGAGCGGGCGATCACGTTCGCCACCTGCCCCGACTGCGACGGCACCCGCCTCAGCGAGGGCGCCCGATCGTCGAAGATCAACGGGAAGAACATCGCCGACGTCTGCTCGATGCAGATCAGCGACCTCGCCGACTGGGTACGGAGCCTGAAGGAACCGTCGGTGGCGCCCCTGCTCACCGGGCTGCAGCACCTCCTCGACTCGTTCACGGAAATCGGACTGGGCTACCTCTCGCTCGACCGGCCGTCCGGCACCCTGTCCGGTGGAGAGGCGCAGCGCACGAAGATGATCCGGCACCTCGGCTCTTCGCTCACCGACGTCACGTACGTCTTCGACGAGCCGACCATCGGCCTGCACCCGCACGACATCCAGCGGATGAACGGCCTGCTGCTGCAACTGCGCGACAAGGGCAACACGGTGCTCGTCGTGGAGCACAAGCCGGAGGCGATCGCGATCGCCGACCACGTCGTCGACCTCGGCCCGCGCGCAGGCACCGAAGGCGGCGAGGTGGTGTTCGAGGGCACCGTCGAGGGCCTGCGGGCCAGTGACACGCTCACCGGACGGCACCTGGACGACCGCGCCACGCTGAAGTCGTCCGTCCGCGAATCGTCGGGGGCGCTGGAGGTGCGCGGCGCAGACACCCACAACCTGTGCGGCGTCGACGTCGACATCCCGCTCGGCATGCTGGTGGTCGTGACCGGGGTGGCGGGATCGGGCAAGAGTTCGCTGATCCACGGTTCGGTGTCCGACCGGGACGGCGTGGTGTCGATCGACCAGGGCGCCATCAAGGGTTCCCGGCGCAGCAACCCCGCCACCTACACCGGACTGCTCGAACCGATCCGCAAGGCATTCGCGAAGGCCAACGGTGTGAAGCCGGCGCTCTTCAGCTCCAACTCCGAGGGCGCCTGCCCCACCTGCAACGGCGCCGGCGTCATCTACACCGACCTCGGCGTGATGGCCACCGTCGAATCCCCCTGCGAGGAATGCGAGGGTAAACGGTTCCAGGCGGAGGTGCTGGAGTTCACGCTCGGCGGCCGGAACATCGCCGAAGTGCTCGCGATGCCGGTGGCCGAGGCCGAGGAGTTCTTCGGCGCCGGCGAGGCACGGATCCCGGCGGCGCACAAGATTCTGCAGCGGCTCGCCGACGTCGGACTCGGCTACCTCAGCCTCGGGCAGCCGCTCACCACGCTGTCCGGCGGCGAACGGCAGCGGCTCAAGCTGGCCACCGCCATGGCCGACAAGGGCGAGATCTACGTCCTCGACGAGCCGACCACCGGCCTCCACCTCGCCGACGTCGAACAGCTGCTCGGGCTGCTCGACCGGCTCGTCGACTCCGGCAAGTCGGTCATCGTCATCGAGCACCACCAGGCGGTCATGGCGCACGCCGACTGGATCATCGACCTCGGCCCGGGCGCCGGCCACGACGGCGGCCGGATCGTCTTCGAGGGCAGGCCGGACGATCTGGTGGCCGCCCGCTCCACCCTCACCGGCGAGCACCTCGCCGCCTACGTCGGATCCTGACCACGGCGTCGGCCCCCGGTGTGCGTACGGCAGCCGGGGGCCTTTCCGTGTGCCGGTCGCGCCGCGACTGTGACACGGACCACCGGATAGTGCCGAACCGAGACGTGCCCTGCCGAACAGAGACGTCCCCACCCTCCCGCCGCTCGTAGCGTCACGTTCCGCCAGTGACCACAGACACGACAGGAGAGTGGGATGTCCGATCTCGATGCCGCGCTCGGCAAGGTTCTCGACGACGTCACCGCGGACGATGCGCCGCGGGTACCCGGAGTGGTGGCGATGGTGACCGACCGCGACCGGACGGTGTTCGAGGGTGCGGCCGGCGTGCGATCCGTCGCCGACGGCGAACCGATGACCACCGACACCGTCTTCGCGATCTTCTCCACCACCAAGGCGATCACCGGGACCACCGTGCTGCAGTGCGCCGAGGAAGGTCTGCTCGACCTCGACGCGCCCGCCCGCGAATACGTTCCCGAACTCGGCGACATCCAGGTCATCGAGGGATTCGACGACCACGGCGACCCGGTGCTGCGGGCCCCGAAACGCGACATCACCACCCGGATGTTGCTGCTGCACACCGCCGGGTTCGGATACGACTTCTTCGACGCGACCTACCACCGGCTGGGTGTGGAACACGATCAGCCCAGCGTGATCACGGCGAGCAGGGCGTCGCTGAAGACGCCGTTGCTGTTCGATCCGGGCACCAAGTGGCAGTACGGGACGAACATCGACTGGGCCGGTCAGGTGGTCGAGGCGATCCGCGGCAAGCGGCTCGGTGAGGTGATGGCCGAGCGGGTCTTCGCGCCACTCGGCATGCGCGACACGTCGTTCACCCTGACCGGGTCGATGGCGGCGCGGCGCGCGACGATCCACCAGCGCGAGGACGACGGCCGGCTGACCCCGCTGGATCTGGTGCTCCCGCAGGACCCGGAAATCCACATGGGCGGTCACGGCCTGTACTCGACGGTCGGCGACTATCTGAAGTTCCTGCGGATGTGGCTGAACGACGGCGACGCGCCCGATGGGCGAGTACTGCGGGCCGACACCGTGCAGGCGGCCGTGTGCAACGGTCTCGAGGGTCAGGAGGTCGGGATGCTGCCGGCCGTGATTCCGTCCCTCACGAACGACGCCGAATTCTTTCCCGGACAGCGTAAGTCGTGGGCGTACACGTTCATGGTGAACGAGGAGGACGCACCCACCGGCCGTCCCCGGGGGTCGCTCGGGTGGGCGGGGCTCGCCAACTCGTACTACTGGATCGATCGTCGCACCGGAATCGCCGGGTACTGGGCGACGCAGATCCTGCCGTTCGCCGACCCCGTCTCGTTCGGCGGCTACCTGGACTTCGAGACGGCGGCCTACCGGCACGCCCCGCTCACGTCACCCGTCGAGGTCGGATAGCTTCCGTTCGAGCACGGTCCGCTCGCGCTCGTTGCCGCACAGCGTCACAGCGAGTTCGAGTTCGGTCCGCGCCTCGCCGGTGCGTCCCAGGCGGGTGAGCAGTTCGCCGCGAACGCTCGGCAGCAGGTGCGAGTTCGACAGTGCCTGCGCGGCCACCAGTTCGTCGACGATCGGCAGCGCCGCGGCCGGTCCCTGGGCCATGGACACCGCCACCGCCCGGTTGAGGTCGACCACCGGTGACGGCGCGAGCCGGCCGAGCGCCTCGTACACGAGCACGATCCGCTCCCAGTTCGTCGCATCGACCGACGGCGCGACGGCATGGCATTCGGCGATCACCGCCTGCAGGCCGTAGGCGCCCAGGCCCCGGCCGACCTGTTCGGCGCGGGCGAGGGCGGCTCGTCCCCGCCGGATCGCGGAACGGTCCCAGCGGCGGCGGTCCTGCTGCTCGAGCAGCACAGGTTCACCGTCCGGCCCCGTGCGGGCCGGGAACCGCGCCGCGGTCAGCTCGAGCAGCGCGAGCAGGCCGTGGACCTCGGGCTCGTCGGGTACGAGCCGGGTCAGCACCCGGGCGAGGCGCTGCGCCTCGCTCGCGAGGTCGAGGCGGATCAGGTCGCCGCCGGAGCTGGCCGACGACCCTTCGGTGAAGATCAGGTAGATGACGCTCAGCACCGAGCCGAGCCGCTCGGCCCGCTCCCCGGCGGGCGGCACCTCGAACGGCACCCGGGCCGCGCCGAGCGTCTTCTTCGCCCGGGTGATCCGGGCCTGCACGGTCGCGGTCGGGACGAGGAACACCTTCGCGATCTCGTCGCTCGTCAGACCGCCGACCACCCGCAGCGTGAGCGCCACCCTCGCCTCCCGCGACAACACGGGGTGGCAGGAGATGAACATCAACGCCAGGATGTCGTCGTCGATCTGGTCCGGATCCCACAGCACGTCGCCGGTGCCGCGGGCCGGATCGGCGGGCGTGGGACCCGAGACGGCGCCGCCCTCGCCCAGTTCGTGGGCGAGGACGGCGTACCGCTCGTCGAGGGCGGCGCGCCGCCGGAACGCGTCGATCGCGCGGCGGCGGCCGACGGTGAGCAACCATCCCGCCGGGTTGTGCGGGATGCCGTCGCGTGGCCAGCTCACGAGCGCCTCCGCCAGTGCCTCCTGGCCGAGGTCTTCGGCCAGCGCGAAATCGCCGGTGTACCGGGCGAGCGCACCGACGATCCGCGCCGACTCGATCCTCCACACGGCGGCGACGGCCTCACGCCCGGTGTGGCCGCCGCCCGCCGACCCGTTCAGAGCTGGCCGGTCTCTGCGCGCCACGCCCGCTCCTTCTGGATCCACTCGTTGTCCTGCGGGAACTCGTCGATCGTGGTGACCCGGCGGATCTCCGCCTTCGAACCGGGACCGGCCATCGGGGCACGCTTCGCCCACTCCACGGCCTCCTCCTTCGACGCCACGTTGAGCATCCAGAAGCCGCCGAACAACTCCTTCGTCTCACCGTAGGGGCCGTCGGTCACGACCGGAGTCTCGGAGGAGTAGTCGACCACGACACCCGATTCGGGGTCGGGGTCCAGGCCCTCGGCGGCGAGCAGCACACCCGCCCGGATCATCTCGTCGTTGAATTTGCCCATCGCGTCCATGATCTCGCCGAAGTCGGCGTCCTGGAATGCCGCGAAGGTCTCGTCCGTGGCGCGCATGATCAGCATGTACTTCATGGTTCGTCTCCTTGGATGTCGGGGCCCTCTTGGACCTTCTCATCCTCAGGTCGAACGGGGGGTGGCATGGATCGACACACCTTCGAAAAAAACTTCAGGTCAGTGGAGGTGGCTGCCGCCGTTGATGTCGACGGTGGTGCCGGTGAGGTACGCGGCGTCCTGGGAGGACAGGAACGTGATGACCGCGGCCACCTCGGTGGTGGTCGCGACCCGGCCGAGGGGAATGTCGCGGCAGAGCGCGGCCTCCTGCTCGGCGGTGCTGCCGACCCGGATGCTGGTGTCGACCGCACCGGGGGTGACGGCGTTGACGGTGACTCCGCTGTCGCCCAGTTCCCGCGCGAGGGACTTGGTGAAACCGAGGACCGCGGCCTTCGCGGACGAGTACGGCACCTTCCCGAAGACGCCGCCGCCGCGCTGGGCGGAGACCGACGACATGTTCACGATCCGCCCCCACCCGTTGTCGATCATCGCGGGCAGGAATGCGCGGGTGACCAGGTAGGTGCCGGTGGCGTTGACCGCCATCACCTTGTTCCACAGTTCGAGCGTGGTCTCGAGGAACGGCACCGGTGACGTGATACCGGCGATGTTCGCGAGCGCCCCCACGGCGGGGAGGTTTCCGCCGGCGACCTCGGCGGCGACGGCGTCGTGCGCCCGCTGGACCGACTGCTCGTCGGCGACGTCGATGTCGTGACCGAACGCGGGGACGCCGAACTCGTTCCCGATCTCGGCGGCGGCCTTCGCGGACTTCTCGCCGTCGAGGTCGAGGACGACGATCGCCCAGCCCTCCTCGGCGTAGCGGCGGGCGGTGGCGAGACCGATACCGCGCTCGGAGGTGGCGCCGGTGACGACGGCGGTGCGCTGGATGGACGACATGATCGCTCCTCGTGTAGCGGGAATCGCGGGTCCCGGCCTGCGGCGGAGTGCAGGAATCCGGTCGACGACGCGGTGGGTGACTGCCACCACAGTAAGCCGATCAACTGTTAACAGTCAACCGTCGTCGGATAACGGTTGACAGATCGACGTGGCTCGGATCACACTGTGAACACCGCACTGTTGACAGTCAACAAATCGGCGGCAATCGTAGAAACCGGCAGCCCGAAGAGGAGTCCCCATGAGTACCGAAACACTCAGGATGCGAGGTCCTGTCCATGGCACGAAGGACGCCAAGCGCGTAGCGATCGGCTCCTCCGTGGGCGCCGTCATCGAGACGTACGACTTCATCGGATTCGGCACCGCCGCCGCGCTGTACTTCGGTACCGCCTTCTTCCCCGGCGCCGACCCGGTCACCGGAACACTCGCGGCGTTCGCGACACTCGGTGTCGGCTTCGCGGCGCGCCCGCTCGGCGGCGTGCTCGGTGGGCACCTCGGCGACAAACTGGGCCGCAAGCCGGTGCTGGTGGCGTCCCTGATCGCGATGGGTCTCGCGACGTTCGCGATCGGCCTGCTCCCCACCTATTCGCAGGTCGGACTGATCGCGCCGGTGCTGCTGGTCCTCGTCCGCATCATCCAGGGACTCGCGTTCGGCGCCGAGTGGGGCGGCGCGATCCTGATGAGCTACGAGCACGCCCCCTGGAAGTCGAAGGGCAAGTTCACCGGCATCGTGCAGGCCGGCTTCCCCGTCGGACTGCTGCTGGCGAACCTGGTGTTCCTGTTCAGCGTGCACCTCGGCGGCGACTGGGCCTGGCGGGTGCCGTTCCTCGCCAGCATCGTCCTGGTGATGGTCGGGCTGATCATCCGGTCGAAGGTGCCCGAGTCGCCGGTCTTCGAGGACGTCAAGAACGAGGGCGACATCGTCAAGTCGCCGGTGCTCGAATCCATCAAGCATGACTGGCGGAACATTCTGCGCGGCATCGGTCTTCGCGTAGCCGAGACGGCGGGCTACGCGGTGTCGATCACGTACATGATCTCCTATCTGCACAGCCAGGGCCTCGCGGGAAAGTCCGAAACCCTCGTCGCCCTGTGCATCGCGTCCGCGATCGGCATCGTCGCCACCGTCGCCTGGGCCCGGCTCACCGACCGCATCGGACGACGCCCCCTCTACATCGCGTCCTGCGCGTTCGCGGCACTGTTCGGCATCCCGATGTTCCTTCTGGTCAACACCGGCCTGTTCATCCTGATCATCGCCACCATCGTGATCTCCTACGCCGTCTGCCAGAACTCGCTCGCAGGTGCGCAGGGTGCGTGGTTCCCCGAACTGTTCGACGCCTCGCGCCGAGCGTCGGGAGCGTCTCTCGCCTACCAGATCTCGGCGATGGTCTCCGGCTTCACCCCCTTCGTCACCACGCTGCTGTTCGTCTCCTTCGGCTGGTGGGGACCCGCGGTGCTGTTCATCACGTACGCCCTGATCGGACTGTGGGCGGCGTTGATCACCCGCGAGACCTGGGGACCCACCGAACGTCGCCTCGCCGCCGAGGCTGCGGCGCGCACCGATTCCAAAAGCGCCGACACGACGCACACGATCCGCAAGGAAAAGGAACTCCTGTGACCATCACAACCGCCACCACCGCGGCCGCCGACACGACCGGTGAAGCGGCGCGCATCGCGACCGTCGAACAGTTCGCGTACCGCATGCGGCACAACGTCATCGACATGGGCGAGGAACAGGGCCAGGGGTACGTCGGGCAGGCGCTGGGGGCCGCCGACATTTTCGCCACCGTCTATGCCGACCGACTGCGGTACCGCGCCGACGATCCCGAATGGGAAGGCCGCGACCGGTTCCTGCTCTCCACCGGCCACTACGCGATCGGCCTCTACGCGGCACTCGCCGAGGCCGGAATCATTCCCCGCAGCGAACTGCGGACGTACGGCTCCGACGACTCCCGGCTGCCGATGTCGGCGATGTCCACGTACACCCCCGGCATGGAGATCTCGGGCGGCTCCCTCGGGCACGGTCTGACCATCGCGGTCGGCATGGCCCTCGGTCTGCGGCACCAGAATTCGACGGCCCGCGTATTCAACTTCCTTTCCGACGGCGAACTCGACGAGGGTTCGACGTGGGAGGCGGCGATGGGCGCGCACCACCACCGGCTCGGCAATCTCACCGCGATGGTCGACATCAACGCGCTGCAGGCCGACGGCGCCACCTCGACGGTGCTGAGCACCGAACCCGTGCACGACAAGTGGGCGGCCTGCGGATGGCACGTCGAACGCGTCGACGGCAACGACGTCACCGCCCTCGTCCGCGCATTCGACAACGCCGCGGTCGAATCCGACGGCAAGCCGTCGATCGTTCTGTGCGACACCCGCGTCGGCAAGGGCGTGCCCCTGCTCGAGACCCGGGAGAAGGCGCATTTCATGCGCATCGACGAACACGAGTGGCAGATCTGCCGCGACCAGCTCACCGCCGGCTTCGACAACAAGGACGCCTGACATGACCACCGCCAGCATGCCGAAGCTCAAGACCTCGGCCATGATCGCCTCGTTCGTCGACGAGGGGCAGAAGACGACGTCCGCGCCGTTCGGGCACGCCCTCGTGAAGGCTGCCCGAGAGAACGACAAGATCGTCGGCCTGTCCGCGGATCTCGCGAAGTACACGGACATGCACATCTTCGCGCAGGAGTTCCCCGACCGGTTCTTCCAGATGGGGATGGCCGAGCAACTGCTGCTCGGGGCCGCCGCCGGGATGGCCGAGACCGGGCTGGTGCCGTTCGCGTCCACGTACTCGGTGTTCGCCGCGCGCCGCGCCTACGACTTCCTGTGCCTCGACATCGCCGAACCCAACCTCAACGTCAACATCATCGGCGGGCTTCCCGGCCTGACCACCGGCTACGGGCCCAGTCACCAGGCCACCGAGGACATGGCGATCTTCCGCGGGATCCCCAACCTCACCATTGTGGACCCGTGCGACTCCCTCGACATCGAACAGGCCGTCCCGCAACTCGCCGCGTCCGACGGTCCCACGTACCTCCGGTTGCTGCGGGGGAAGGTCGCGACCGTGCTCGACGAGTACGACTACACGTTCGAGCTGGGCAAGGCGAAGGTACTCCGCGGCGGCAACGACGTCGTCTTCGTCACCAGCGGGCTGATGACGATGCGCGCCCTGCAGGCCGCCGACCGGCTGGCCGGGCACAACGTCGACGTCGCGGTCGTGCACACGCCGACGATCAAACCGTTCGACGCCGCGACCGTCCTCGCCGAGGTGAACACCGACCGCCTGGTGGTCACGCTGGAGAATCACACCGTGATCGGCGGCCTGTTCGAAACCGTGGCGGCCGCCGTCGTCACGGCCGGACTCGGCAAACGTGTCGTGCCGATCGCCCTCCCGGACGAGTTCCTCGACGCCGGCGCCCTGCCCACCCTGCACGATCGGTACGGCCTGAGCACCGACCGGATCGTCGCCAAGGTGTTGAGCGAACTGGCATGACCTGCACGTACGGCCCTCGCCGCGGGTCCGGGGGCGAGGGCCGTACGATGGCTGTCAACAGGTTGCTGTCAACAGACCGCTGTCGACAGTTGATCGCCGACCCCACGGAGGCACCCATGGCCGGACAACCCGCCGCACTGCTCGGACTGGAGAAGACCAGCCTCCGCCAGCAGGCCGTCGCCGCCCTGCGGGTCGCGATCACCAGCGGGGAACTGGCGCCGAGCAGCCCGCTCGTGGAGACGGAACTGTCCGAGATGCTGCAGATCAGCCGCGGCACGCTCCGCGAGGCGATGCGGCAACTCCAGCAAGAGGGCTTGATCTCCGCGGGGGCACGCGGTCGCCTGTACGTGCGGCACCTCGATTCCAAGGAGATCCGCGACATTTTCGCCGTCCGCGCCGCCCTCGAGGCACTGGCGGTCCGGGAACTCGCCGGCCTGGCCGACCGCACCACCGCCATCGCGGAACTGCGCGCTGCCCTCGACGTCATGGACACCGCGGTCCTCGAGGCCCGCATCGAGGCCGACCTGAATTTCCACCGCACCATGTGCTCGCTGACCGGCAACGACACACTCCTGCACTCCTGGATCTCCCTCGAGGGATCCATCCGGATGTCGATCATGTTCGCCGGCCTCGACCGCGCCGTCGGCAACATGGACGTCGGCCGGCACAGCGCGATCGTCGACGCCATCGAAACCGGCGACGCCGACGAAGCGGCCAAGGCGATTCAGACGCACATGGACTGGGCCTCGGCGAATCTGGTTGCCTGACCCCATGTGAGTGGCAAAGAGTGCCGGAGCACGCTTTGTCACTCACCTACCCGGTGACGAACGCGGGCGTGGTGGCGGTGGCGTCGAGGGTGGTCCACGACCGTCGGCGGGCGTCGATCGGCGTGCCGGCGAGGATGCGGGCACGCCGGTGCTCGGGTTCGAGCAGAACCGTCGACAGGGTGGCCCAGCGCTGACCGAAGACCGCGTCCGGGGCGGGGACGCAGCACAGCTGGGGTTGCCCCGGATCGGAGTACAGGTATTCGACGAGGTGATCGGCGACGGCAGGCGCCGGGTACCGCTGCTGCCGGGAGGCGATCAGCCCGTAGCGGTCCTGGGAGTCGGGCTCGTACAGGCCGGCCTTCTCGCGGGCGGCGTTGGCCGGGTCGAGGAAGTGGTTGGTGTGCGTCAGGAATCCGTCCGCCGGGTGCAGGGTCGCGACGCCGACGGGGCTGACCTCGGCGCACGCGACGGTATCGGGGTCGATCAGCGTCAATGCGCCCGAGGTCGCGATCGGCGCCGAGCGCAGCAGTTCGAGGGCCTCGCCGACGGTTCCGGCTTCACCGAGGACCGCCGCCGACAGGATGTGCACGGGCACCCCCGCCGGTGCGTCGTCGCGGTGGCCGAGGATGTTGAAGAACACGCCGAGGCCCGCGCTGTTCATCCCGATCTTGCCGAGGATTCCGTGCTCGGTCAGCCCGACGTAGGCGTGGCGGGTTCCGCGCACCTGATGGGTGTGCCAGTACGGGTCGAGTTCCTGATGCCAGTCCCAGGTTTGGATCCCGAACGGCGCCGACGCGCGATCCGCGGGTGCGTAGGCGATGGTGGAGCACTCGCCGGGACGGGCCGCGGCGGCCTGGGACAGGATCTCCGTGCGGCCGTTCAGCGCCATCACGTGCCAGGGTTAGAGCCCGGCGCCGGCAGCGATGCCCTCGATCTCCTCCAGGTACCGGGGGCCCCACGCCCCCAGGACATCCGCGAGACGGTGCGCGCTGTCGCGGGTGCGGTTCTCGCTCACGCCGACCGTATCGAACAGGCGCAGATACAGTTCCACGGACGCGGGCAGGTCGGTGCGCAGCTGGGTGCCGCGGGCGAAACCGCGTTCGCGCGGCCGGGTGTCGTCGACGCAGACGTGAGGGCGGGCAGTGGTGGATTCGGTCATGTTCGTCCTAGTTATCCAGATGGTGTGAATAAAGCTGTGGAGCAATTGATCACGGGCGGGGTCGGTACGAGCGCATCAGCACGACATACAGCGCCGCGGACACGAGCAACCCGACCGGCAGAGACAGATCCACGCCGCCGACCGCGTTCGCGATGGGTCCGGTGTAGACCGGGGCGGCGACGCACAGCGCGGCCGCGGCGATGCCGGTGAAGACGGCGACCGTTCCCGCCCAGTTGATTCCACCGTTGTACCAGTAGGGGCTGCTACTGGTTTCGTCGCCGAGCCCGTGGCCGTCGTAGCGGTTGCGGCGCCACAGGACGTCGGCGGCGTAGACGGCCATCACGGGACCCATCACGGTCACGACGAGCTGCATCATGTTGCTGACGGTGTCGAGGAAGTTGGAGACGAGCAGGGCGTACAGCGTCATGGCGACGCCCATCGAGCCGTCGAGGAGGACGCTGCGCGAGCGCCGCAGGCGCAGGCCGACCGATTGCAGCGCGAGCCCGGAACTGTAGGCGGTCATCGCGTTGTTGGCGATGGTGCCGACGATGACGGCGAGTAGAAAGATCGGCGTGAACCAGGACGGGAGGACGGCCTCGAGCGCGCTCTGCGGGTCGGCCATGTCGAGCCCGGTGCCGGCGAGTGCGCCGAGCGCGGTGAACAACACGCTGGGGACGAACGCGCCGAGCGCCGTCCACATGGCGACCGACGCCGGCGACGTGGTCACAGGCAGGTACCGGGCGAAGTCCGCGCTGTTGGTGTAGGACAGCGGAGCCGACGCCACGATGGACACACCCGCGGCCACCGTCGCCCACAGTCCGATCCCGTGGAGCGCTTCCGCCGGCTGGTAACCCCAGTCGGCATTGCCGAGGACGTAGCCGGCCATCACCGCGAAGATCAGGATCAGCACGACGGCCAGCGGCTGGTAGAGCCGCACGATCGTCGCGTGCCCGTACACACCGATGGCCAGCGTGGCTGCGGCGATCGCCAGGATGACGACGACCTTCACCGGGGTGGTCGCGTCGATGCCGAACCGTCGAGGAGCCGGAACGCCGTGTACGACGCGGCCGCCCAGTTCAGCGCCAGGTAGCAGACGCTGATGAACCAGCTGGTGACGAGGATGTTCACCCGGTTGCCGCGGATGCCGAAGATCGCCCGGGTGATCACCTCGCTGGGTGTGCCCGACGCCGGTCCGCTGGCGGCGACGATCCCGGTGAGGATCGAGAACAGGTTGCCGACGATGATCACCGCGAGCGCCT
This sequence comes from Rhodococcus sp. NPDC057014, assembly GCF_042673295.1. Lineage (NCBI taxonomy): Bacteria > Bacillati > Actinomycetota > Actinomycetes > Mycobacteriales > Nocardiaceae > Rhodococcus > Rhodococcus sp. NPDC057014. The sequence goes on along the minus strand of NZ_JBHUSF010000015.1, from coordinate 18,025 downwards.
GCCAGAACGACAGGCCCATCAGGATCAGTGCGCCGCCGACGACCAGGGCCAGGTAGCTCACGTTGGGCGCCGCCCACACCGCGAACAGGTCGCGGGCGCGGCCGTGCCGCTCGCTGTCCGGGATGAAGTCGATGCCGTGCGTCTCCACCTGCCCGGCACGGTCGGTCGGCGGCGTCGTGGCGGATTTCGCCGCGCGGGAGTCTGCTCGAGTCGATGCCATGGGGTCCTCCGGGAAGACGAGCACGGATGTGCGGCTGGTGGCGCAATCGCCGATCTGGCGTGACCCGGGTCACCGTACGGAACCAAATCGATTTGGACAAGAGCGTGAGAAAGCAATTTGCAAATCGATTTGGTGCAGGTCGGACAGTTGGTAGCCTGATCCGGTGACGGAGAAGCGATCGCGGCCCACCATCGCCGACGTGGCACGGCATGCCGGGGTGTCGACCACCACGGTGTCGCACACGTTCAACGGCAAAGGGGTCGTCGCCGCCGCGACGCGGGAGCGGGTCCGCGCGACCGCGAAGTCCCTGGGCTACCGGCCGGACGTGGTCGCGAGGGGGCTGCGCAGCAACCGGCTCGGCATCCTCGCCCTAGTGCTCCGGCCCCTCGAGACGCTGGATTCTTCGCTCCCCGAGGGCGTCGACTACTTCCTGCGGTTCGCGGGTTCGGCGGCGCTGGCCGCGATGGACTTCGGATACGGGCTCATGCTGGTGTCGGACCCGACGCGCGAAGAGTCACCGGCCGCCGCCCTCGCCTGCGACGGGTTCCTGATCACCGAACCCGTCACCGACGATCCCCTCATCGAGATGCTCCTCGGGGAAGGCGTGCCGTTCCTGTCCGTCGGCAAGGATCCGGCGCGGGCCGAATACGAGAACTGGATCGACACCGACACCGAATTCATGACCGACCTGGTGCTGCGGCACCTCGCCGACGCGGGGGCCACGCGAGTGGCCCTCGTTGCCGGGACCGACCCCAACTCGTGGAACCTCGGCGCCGAGGCCGCCTACCGCGCCTGGGCGGAGGCGCGCGATCAGGACCCGCTGGTCGCCCACCGGCCCGAGACCACCGGGGAGTCGGGCGGCCGCGACGCCGCCGACGAACTGTTCGACCGCGACGACCCGCCCGACGCGGTGTACTGCCTCACCGGCAGACACGCGGCCGGAGTGCTCGCGCGTGTCCGGGACCGCGGGCTCGACGTTCCCGGCGACGTCCAGATCGTCGGTGGCTCCGACTCGGAGCACACCCGATCCGCGACGCCCCCCATCACCTCGGTGGACCTGCAGCCCGAACTCCTTGCCCGCGTTGCCGTCACACAGCTGGTCAACCGCCTCGACAACCTCGACCGCTCCGTGCCGCCGGGGAAACTCCACGGACGCCTCATCGTGCGGAACTCCACCCGGACGTCACGTCGATGATGAGTACCTTCGCTGCGCTCGACGCACTCGAAGTACGGCGCAGTCACAGCGCAGTTCGAAAGCCCCACGCGAGGAGCTCAGTTGCGTTGGGGCAACACGACCTCGCGTTCCGGCTATCCTACTAGTGGTCCGTCTGCGAATTAGTCGAGCGATTTGTATAGTCGATGCATGGTTGCAGCGGCGTTGTGTGTCAGTGACGAACAGCGGGCGGAGTTGAGGCGGATGGCGGCCTCGACGACACTGCCGCACCGGAAGGTGATCCAGGCGCGGGCCTTGCTGTGGGCGGGTGACGGGGTCGCCACTGCCGAGATAGCCCGGCGTTGCCAGGTGACACCGGAAGCGGTGCGGCGCTGGCGCTCTCGCTTCGCAGAAGAGGGCACTTCCGGGGTCGGGACGGTCGCGAAGGGGCGAGGCCGCAAACCGAGTTTGCCGGCGGGAACGGTCGAGGAGGTGCTGCGGTTGACGCATCAGGAGCGTCCGGCGGATGGCTCGACACACTGGAGCACCCGGACGATGGCCGCCCGCGTCGGGATCGGAAAGGACTCCGTCGCCAAGATCTGGGCGGACCACAACCTCAAGCCCTGGCGGGTCGCGACGTTCAAGGTCAGCAACGATCCACGGTTCGAGGAGAAACTCGTCGATGTCGTTGGGCTGTACCTGAACCCGCCCGCGCGGGCGGTGGTGTTCTCGTTCGACGAGAAGACCCAGTGCCAGGCGTTGGACCGCACCCAGCCGTCGCTGCCCATGAAGCCGGGACGCGCCGGGACGATGACGCACGACTACAAGCGCAACGGCACCATAGATCTGTTTGCGGCGATGAACGTCGGCACCGGGGAGGTCCTCACGGACCTGCGCAAGGGCCACGCCGGTGCGGACGTGCTGCGGTTCTTCAAGCAGATCGACGCCAGCGTCCCGCGCTCGCTCGACGTTCACGTCGTGCTCGACAATCTGTCCGCGCACTCGACCCCGGATATCAAAGCGTGGTTGGCGCATAAGAACCGTCGCCGGTGGCACCTGCACTACACCCCGACGTCGAGTTCCTGGCTGAACCTGATCGAACGGTGGTTCAAGGAACTGACCGACAAGCGGCTGCGCCGCGGCGTCTTCACCAGCGTCACCGACCTTGCCGACGCAATCACCACGTGGGCACAACACTGGAACGAGGAACCCAAACCCTTCGTGTGGAAAGCGACCGCGGAAGACATCATCGCCAAAGTCCAACGCGGCCGCACCGCCCTCCACAAGATCAAATCGCAGACAGACCACTAGATCGACGCACCGAATGGTCCCTGATGGGTGAGTTCGACGTCGGCTGACCCCGCCGGCTTCACCCTGAAACCGCGCGCAACGCGCGTTAGCCTGGACAACGTGGCTCCCGATCTCACCGAACTCGACGCAGTGATCTTCGACTTCTCCGGCACCCTGTTCCGGCTGGAGGAGGACGACAGCTGGATGGCCGACCTCACCGACCACGAGGGTGAACCGTTCGACCTCCACCAGCAGGCCGAATTGATGCGGCGCATGACCGCGCCGGTCGGTCAGACCGTCGAGATGGACGCCGCCGAACACCACGCATGGACCAACCGCGACCTCGACCCACGGTTCCACCGGCAGGCGTACCTCGACGTGCTCCGCAAGTCGGGGGTCGCGCACGAGGACCAGGCGGTCGGGCTGTACGAGCGGCTGATCGACCCGGGCTGCTGGAGCCCGTATCCCGACGCCGCGGAAGTGCTTGCGTCACTGAAAGACCGCGGAGTGAAGGTCGCGGTGCTGAGCAACATCGCGTTCGACATCCGGCCCGCGTTCGCGGACCTGGGAGTCGAGCATCTCGTCGACGCGTTCGTGCTGTCGTTCGAGGTGGGGGCGATCAAACCGAACCCGAAGATCTTCGAGCACGCCCTCGCCGCACTCGGTTCCGAGCCCGGACGCACCTTGATGATCGGCGACAGCGAGGAAGCCGACGGCGCCGCCCGCAACGTGGGCTGCGCGTTCGCGCTCGTCGAACCCGTCCCCCTCGCGGAGCGCCCGGACGGTCTCCGAGATGCACTGCGTGCCTTCGGCCTGTGAGTACTTGTTAACGTCGGGCGGTTAACAAGTACTCACGGGTGCGGAGCACACAACCCGCGACCGGTGACGAGTGGCAGGTCGAGCACGGTCACCAGCCCCGGCTTCGCCTCGACCACCGCGTGCACCGAATTCACCAGGCGCATCGCGGTGACGATCATCCCCGACACGTTGTGGTCGCCGTGCTCGCCGTGGTGGTTGAATTCGACGGTCATCATCGGTTCGCCCGTGATGTCGATGCGGTAGCACCCGTCGCCGCGGGTGGGTTTCGGCCAGTCCGGTTGCTGGTCGGGGTGGGTGCGGGTGACGTGCTCGAGGACAACACGCGGCACTCCGTCGACGGTGCCGACGACTTCGAACCGCACCGCCGCCACTGTCCCCTTCGCGATGTGGCACGACAGGATGTCCAGGTCGTCCTCGGCGGGGATCCGTTCGAACTTCTCGACCAGTGGTTCGTCGAGGGTGAGGTCCAGTCCGGCGGCGATCTGGCGGACGACGCTCCCCCATGCCAGCGACAGCACGCCCGGATGGAACAGCATCGGCGTCTCCTCGACGGGTTTGCCGAAGCCGAAGATCTCGCTCATCACCACCGGCTGGTAGTAGGTGGAGTAGTCGGCGATTTCGGAGCATCGCACCTCGTCGATCCGCTGCGACAGGCTCGTCATGGCCAGCGGGAGAACGTCGTTCGCGAACCCGGGGTCGATGCCGTTCACGTGGAGACTCGCACCTCCCCGCTCGCCGGCACTGCGGATGCGGTCGACGAGTTCGTCCGGGACCACCCCGATCGGGTACTGCAACAGAACCGGACCCGAAGACACGACGTTGATGCCCGCCTCGAGGAAGGAGATCAGGTCCTCGATGGCGTCGAAGATGCGGTCGTCCGTCATCGCGGTGTGCACGATGCAATCCGGCTTCAACGCGAGAAGCGCAGCCCTGTCGTCGGTCGCCGTCACCCCGAGGTCCCGGCCGAGCCCCGCCAGTTCGCCGGCGTCCTTCCCGACCTTCTGCGGGTCGGACACCCACACGCCGACCAGTTCGAGGTCGTCGCGGGCGTCGATGCCTGCGATGGCGTGACGCCCGACCGTACCGGTGGACCATTCGACGACGCGGTAGCTCATGGCTCTCTCCTCGTTCCAGAAGCAGCACCCCTCCCGCGAATGTAACAGGTTCTAGTTTGCGCTGGTGCGCGATTGCAGAACAGTGCGCGAGGCACAATGCGGGTGTGCCGGATCTGGAACTGCCGACGAATCTCGTGCGAGAGATGGCCGAGTTCGACGCCCCCGACGCGCCGCGCCGAACGTGGCTGGCCGACCTCCCTGCCGTCGTCGAAACGGTGAGTCGAGCGTGGTCACTGGACGTCGGTCGCCCGGTCCAACCCGGCGGCGTGACGTCCTGGACGGCGCCGGCACACACCACCGCCAGCGAACGCGTGGTGCTGAAGATCGGCTGGCGACACGACGAGGCGCTGCACGAGGCGGACGGACTCGCGGCGTGGAACGGTTGCGGCGCCGTCCGACTGCTCGACCACCGCGTGCTCGACCACACCACGGCGCTGCTCCTCGAATCCTGCGAACCGGGCACCCCGCTGTCCGACGTCCGGCCGCCCGAGGAACAGGACGTCGTGATTGCCGGGTTGCTGCGCGGGCTGTGGATCGAACCAGCCGCCGACAACCCGTTCCGCCCGCTTGCCGGCATGTGCGACGTGTGGGCCGACGAGTTCGAGGAGAAACTCGCTCGCGCACCGCGCCTGGACCCGGGCCTCGCGCGAACCGGTATGGACCTGTTCCGCGAATTACCGCGGACGGCAACGCAGTCGCGGCTGCTGTGCACGGACCTTCACCCCGACAACGTGCTGTCCGCCGCGCGTGAGCCGTGGCTGATGATCGATCCCAAACCGTATGTGGGGGATCCGACGTACGACGTGCTGCAGCACATGCTCGACCATGTCGACCGCCTCGTCGCCGACCCCGTCGGATTCTCGAACCGGATGGCCGGCCTGCTCGACCTCGACTGCGATCGGCTCCGCCTGTGGCTGTTCGCACGCTGCGTGGAGGGTTCGATCGACGAGCCGCGGCTCTCCCGCGTCGCCGCCTTGCTTCGTCCGTGAGTACTTGTTAACCGCCCGTGGTTAACAAGTACTCACGGGCCCCGGCCTGCACCAGCCTCGCTTCCACTGCACGCATCTAAGCTGGATCGATGAGCGAAGCCGGCGCGCAACGAGTGGGCGCTCTCGACGTCGTGGCGTTCGCCTGTGAGATCGCGATGCTGGTCCTGCTCGCCGTCGCGGGGTGGTCGCTCGCGAACTCGACGGTCGTGCAGGTGGCACTCGCGGTGCTCCTCCCAGTGGCAGCGGCCGTGATCTGGGGCGTCGCGATGGCCCCGAAATCGACCCGACGACTACCCAACCCCGCGCGACTGGTCGCCCAGACCGTGCTGTTCACGGCGACCGGCGTGCTCGTCGCATTCACAGGTCACCAATGGTGGGGGCTGGCCTTCGCCGTCGTGTCGACGGCGACGTTCGCGGCGCGCTCACGCACGCCGGAGTAGAGGACTACCAGCGGTACCCGAGCAGGCCGAGAACGAATTCGAGCCAGTCGGGCAGTCCGGGGTCGCGGAACATCGAGGGCCTCCTTCGCACGGTGAAGCGGTGTCGCAGTGTCTATCGACAGGGGTGACCCCAGTGTTAGAGCGCTGTCCATGTCGGGATTTACAAATAGCTATTTTTGTCTAGACCTTGGATCTAAGTGCGTGTACTGTCCAAATGAGAGTGAGCTGGTTCATACCGCGACAGCTACTGGACGAGGAGGTTCGGACCGTGACGACGTCGGATATCGGCAGGACGACAGAGGAAGCACCACCGGAAGCTTGGCGAGACCGCAAGCGCTACCTGTGGCTGATGGGGTTGATCCCCCCGACCGCGCTGTTCCTCGCCGCGGGACTGGTGTGGGCCTTCACCCAACTCGGATGGTCGGCGGCTGCGCCGGTGTGGTGGTGGATCGGCGCGCTGTTGCTGTTCATCGTGCTCCCGGTGCTCGACAGGTTCTTCGGACCCGACGGCCAGAACCCGCCCGAGGAAGTGATGGAACAGCTCGAGAACGACAGGTACTACCGGTACTGCACGTACGTGTTCATCCCGTTCCAGCTGGCGAGCCTGGTGTTCGCGTGCTACCTCTGGTCGGCGGACAGCCTGTCCTGGCTCGGCATCGATGGCGGCCTCGGGCTGTGGTCGAAGATCGGTGTCGCGTTCAGCGTCGCCGTCATGGGCGGCATCGGCATCAACACCGCCCACGAGATGGGTCACAAGAAGACCGACCTCGAACGCTGGCTGGCCAAGATCACTCTCGCGCAGACCTTTTACGGCCACTTCTACATCGAGCACAACCGCGGACACCATGTCCGGGTCGCGACACCCGAGGACCCGGCGAGTTCACGCTTCGGAGAAAGCTTCTGGGCGTTCCTGCCCCGCAGCGTGTGGGGAAGCCTGAAGTCGTCGTGGGAGCTCGAGAAGACCCGGATGCACCGACTCGGCAAGAGCACGTGGAGCATTCACAACGACGTTCTCAATGCGTGGCTCATGTCGGTGGTGCTGTTCGGCGCGCTCATCGCGATATTCGGCCCGGTCGTCATCCCGTTCCTGATCATCCAGGCCGTCTACGGTTTCTCGCTCCTCGAAACGGTCAACTACCTCGAGCACTACGGCCTGATGCGTCAGAAGACGGCCAGCGGCCGCTACGAGCGCTGCGCACCCGCGCACAGCTGGAACTCCGACCACATCGTGACCAACATCTTCCTGTACCACCTGCAGCGACACAGCGACCACCACGCGAACCCGACGCGGAGGTACCAGACGCTGCGCAGCATGGACGGCGCCCCCAACCTGCCCAGCGGATACGCCAGCATGATCACGCTCGCGTACTTCCCGCCGCTGTGGCGCAAGGTGATGGACCACCGGGTGCTCGACCACTACGACGGCGACATCACCCGCGTGAACATCCAACCCGGCAAGCGCGAGAAGGTTCTGGCCAAGTACGACAGCGGAGTTCGGTGATGGCCGCCTACCAGTGCCCGGTCTGCAACTACGTCTACGACGAAGCGTCCGGCGCACCCCGTGAAGGCTTCCCCGCCGGCACCCCGTGGGCCGACGTGCCCGACGACTGGTGCTGCCCCGACTGCGGGGTCCGCGAGAAGATCGATTTCGAAACGAAGGTGGTATGATATGAGTACCGATTTCAAGCTTTTCCGCTGCGCCCAATGCGGATTCGAGTACGACGAGGCCGAGGGCTGGCCGGAGGACGGCATCGAGCCGGGCACCCGGTGGGACGACATTCCCGACGACTGGTCGTGCCCCGACTGCGGCGCCGCCAAGGCCGATTTCGACATGGTCGAGGTCAGCCGGGCATGAGTCCTTCCACGGAATTGTCGACGGTCGTCATCGTCGGGTCCGGGGTCGCCGGGGCGAGCGCCGCGCAGACGCTCCGCTCGGAAGGTTTCCGCGGGCGCGTCGTCCTGATCGGCGACGAACCCTCGCCCCCGTATCGGCGCCCGACGGTGTCGAAGGATCTGCTGTCGGGTGCCACCGCGGCGGAGAAGACGGCACTGAAGCCCGATTCGTTCTGGACAGAACACGACATCGAACTGATCACCGGTGCAACGGCAGTCGAACTCGACGCACGACGGAAGGTGCTGACGCTCTCGTCCGGCGAGACACTGCACTTCAGCGCGCTGCTGCTCGCGACGGGTGGCAGGGCACGCCGACTCGACGGCGTCTCCGGCGCGGACGTCTTCACCCTTCGGTCGATGGCCGATGCGGATTCGCTTCGGGAGTCGATTCGGCGCACCGGTTCCCTTCTCGTGATCGGCGGTGGTCTCATCGGATGTGAGGTCGCTGCGACGGCGCGGTCGCTGGGCGCGGACGTCACCGTTCTCGAACGGGACCCGTCGCTCCTCAGTCGCATCGTGCCGCCGGACGTCTCGACGATGATCGCCGCCCTGCACTCCGAGAACGACGTGAACATCTGTACGAACGTCACGCTCGCCTCGCTGGACGTGGGCGACGATGGATCCGCCGTGGCCACCGCGGCCGATGGTCGCACCTGGAGTGCGGGGACCGTCCTCGTGTCGGTCGGCACCGTCCCCGAGGTGTCGCTGGCCGTCGCGGCGGGATTGCGGGTCCACAACGGCATCACCGTCGACGGGCTGTTCCGGACGTCGGCCGCCGGCGTCTTCGCCGCCGGTGACGCCGCCAACGTTCCCGGGGCGCGCGGCGACGAGCGGTACCGCTCCGAACATTGGAACGGCGCTCAGGCACAAGGGATTGCCGCCGCGCACTCCATCCTCGGCAAACCCACACCGTTCACGGACGTTCCGTGGGGGTGGTCCACGCAGTACGGCCACACCGTGCAGTTCGCCGGCGCAACCCGGTTCGACGACGACTACGTGGTCCGCGGTTCGATCGCGGATCGCGATTTCACGGCGGTCGCGGTGCGCCAGGACATACCGGTCGGGGCCATCGCCGTGGGCCGTCCGAAAGACCTCCGGACCGTGCGCACGATGATCGCCCGGGGCGGCACCGTCGACCGCGTCGCGTTGGCTGACGAGTCGGTCGCTCTGGCGGACGTGCCCGCCGCCGAGCGGGAAGGCCTGGTAACGCCCGCCCGCTAGCATCGACGTCATGTCCGCACACGACCGCGCCGAGCGGCAGAGCCGGTACCGGCTCGCCGCGACGTCGCTGATGCGGGAGACGACCCTCGATGCGCTGCGGGAACTGCTCCTCGAACGTCCGTGGCCGACGATCACCATGACCGACGTCGCCGTCGCCGCCGGCATGAGCAGGCAGACGATCTACAAGGAGTTCCGCTCGCGGCGCGGCCTGGCGGAGGGATACGCCCTTCGGCTGACCGACAGCCTCGTCACCGTCATCGAGTCCGCGTTGTACGACAACCCCGACGACGTGACAACCGCTCTGCGGCAAGGCTATGCGACGTTCTTCGCACTCAGCGGCGCCGATCCCCTGGTGATGTCGCTGCACCAGGGGCAGGCACCCGAGGATCTGCTGCGCCTGATCACCACGGACAGCGACATCATCATCCGGCCCGCGGCCGAGCGGCTCGCCGAGACGTTGCAGCGGTCGTGGGTGAACGCCTCCCCCGAAGACGCGGACATCCTCGCGCACGCCATCGTCCGGCTTGCCTTGAGTTTCATCGCCAACCCGCCGGAAGACACCGCGACGGCATCGGCGAACACGGCCCGGCTCTTCGCCCCCTTCTTGCGGCTCCGCCACCCGTGAGTACTTGTTAACGTCGGGCGGTTAACAAGTACTCACGGGTGCGGCAGCGCAAAGTCAGCGCAACGGTGTGCCGACGTAGTTCTCCGCGATGAGGGTGCGACCGGCGACGGAGCGGGTGACCATGTCGAGTTCGGCGACCTGCCGCTTGTGGCCGAAGCCGGTGTCGTCGGGGAGGCGGTGCAGCATGGAGGACATCCACCAGGAGAAGTGCTGGGTCCGCCACACGCGCGGGAGGACGCTGTCGGTGTAGCCCTCGAGCCCGGCGCGACTGCGGGTGGCGAAGTACTCGGACATCGCCTCGGACAGGAAGTAGACGTCGGCGATGGCGAGGTTCATGCCCTTCGCGCCGGTGGGGGGCACGGTGTGGGCGGCGTCGCCGGCGAGGAAGAGGTTGCCGTGCTGCATGGGTTCGCACACGAAGCTGCGGAACTGGAGGATCGACTTCTGGAAGATCTTGCCGTCCTTGATCTCTGCGCCTTCGCCGTCGACGCGGGCGTGCAGTTCGGACCAGATGCGGTCGTCGGACCAGTTGTCGACGGAGTCGTCGGGGTCGACCTGCAGGTAGTGCCGCTGGACGTCGGGGGTGCGGGTGCTGATGAGCGCGAAGCCGCGCGGGTGGTTGGCGTAGATCAGTTCCTCGGACGACGGCGGGGCTTCGGCGAGGATGCCGAACCAGGCGAACGGGTACTGCCGGAAGTGGTCGGTGCGCACGGTGGTTTCGGGGATGAGGCCGCGGGTCGTGGTCCGCGAGCCGTCGCAGCCGGCGACGAGTGCGCACGTCAGGGTCTGCTCGTTGCCGTCGGCGTCGACGTACGTGATCTTGGGGTTGTCGGTGGTGTGGCCGTGCACCTGGACGTCGGAGACGCCGAAGCGGATGTCGCCGTCGTCTTCGAGACGCCGGGCGATGAGGTCTTTGAGAACCTCGTGCTGCGGGTAGACGGTGACGGCGCGGCCGCCCGTCAGTTCGTCGAAGTCGATGCGGTGGCCGCGGCCACCGAAGCGCAGTTCGATGCCGTGGTGGGTGAGCCCTTCACGCTTGACGCGGTCGCCGAGTCCGGTGTCGACCATGAGGTCGACGGTGTTCTGCTCGAGCACACCGGCCCGGATGGTGCCCTCCACCTCCTCGCGGGTGCGGCTTTCGAGCACGACGGATTCGATGCCCTTCAGGTGCAGGAGATGGGAGAGCATCAGTCCTGCGGGGCCCCCGCCGACGATCCCGACCTGTGTGTTCATGAGCAGACTCCTCGCGTAGTTCGTGACACCAGTCACTGTCCTTCGAGGAAGCGGCCCGCAACACCCCCACTTTCACTGAGTGAAAGACGAGCTACGCGACGCCACGGGAAATGCCCCGCGCCGCCGCCCGCACAGCCGGGATCAGGGGTGCGGGATCCTTTTCCGCCGGAACCACGACGGACACCGCGGCCACCACCTCACCGGTCGACCGCGACACCGGCGCGGCCACGGCCAGCGTCCCGATGTTGAGGTGCTCGCGGCACGTGACCCACCCGGTCCGGCGGATGTCGTCCAGGGTGCTGCGCAGGCGATGTTCGGTGGTGATTGTCGACGGGGTGAAGCGCTCGAGGCCCGCCGCGAGGACGTCGTCGAGCAGGGCTTTGCCGCCGAACGCCAGCAGCACGAGCCCGCCGCTCGACGCGTGCAGCGGCAGCCGGCCACCCGCCCTGCCGACGACGGTCACGGCCCCGCGCGCCGATAGCCGTTCGATGTACAGCGCCTCGAGATCCTCCCGGACCACGAGTTGCACGTTCTCCCGTGTCGCCTCGTACAGGTCCTCGAGATACGGCAACGCCACCTGCCGCAGCCCGTGGGCGCGGGGTGCGAGCGCACCCAGCTCCCACAGCCGCACCCCGATCTCGTAGTGCCCGTCGTCGACGCGTTCGAGCGCGCCGTTCGCGACGAGCTGACGGCACAGCCGGTGCACGGTCGGCAGCGGCAGCCCGGTGCGACGGCTCAGCTCCGACTGCGACAGCCGCGGACGTTCCGACGTGAACGACCCCAGCACCAGGAAGGCCCGTCCCAGCATGCTGCGGTCGTCTTCGGACATGCCGCCAGTATCCCGGTCACCACCAGCGGGTGGCCATGCCGACCTGCCGGTCCAGTTCGGGGGCGAGGCTCCGGACGTACGTCGCCGACAGGTGGTGCGAATCGTGGTAGACGAGGATGTTTCCCTGCACGACGCGGCAGATCGCCACGTCACAGACGGCGTCGGTGAGGTCGAGGGGATGCACCGACGGCAGGTCGCGGGCCGCCTCGACCGTCGGATTGTCCGGGGCCAGCACGTCGTCGCGGGGCAGTCCGCAACTGTCGGCGTCGCCGCGGTCGGCCAGGCAGTCGACCGCCGAATACGGGACACCGTCGTGGTGCAGCCACGGGGTGTCGCGGATGCCCAGGAACGGGAGCCCGAAATCGGCGAGCCGCTCCCACAGCCCCACGTAGTCGTCGGGGGTGACGTCGCCGGCCCCCTCGTCGTTGGGCCTCGAGGACGTCGAGAACACCCAGTCCGGCCGGTGATCACGCAGCCGGTCGAGGACGTCGCGGGACCAGTCGCCGCAGTCGGGATACGGCTCGCCGGCCAGCAACGGGACGTCCGCGACGGTCAGCGGACACCCCATCTTCAGGTACGTCTCGACGCGGACGCCGCGCTGTTGCCCGATGCGGTCGAGCGCGGGCACCCAGTGTTCGGCGTGGGAACTACCCACCACCGCGATCGTCCGATCGGCGGACGGGTCGCCGTACACGCAGGTGACGACGTCGCGGGTGCTCAGATCGGAAATGCAGCCGTCGAGGGTCGGCTGCGGCAGGTCACCTGGCGCCTCGAGCAGGGTGGGCCGCATGTCGGCGCGCGGCGCGAACAGACCGTCCGTCAGCGACGCCGCGCCGGGATACAGCCACGGGTCCAGCTCGCCGACCCGGGCGGTCGTCTCGGGATTGCGGACGAGGTACGCGTGCCACCCGGACGCCGAGCCGACCACGGCGACGCCGAGCAGCGCGACCAACGCGGTGAGCGCGCGTCCCGGACGGGCCCCGCCCTGGAACCGCGCTTCGAGCAGCCGCTGAGTGAGCCACGCCAGCACCAGCGACACCAGGATCACCGCGAGCCCGCCGAGCGCACCGACCGCGGGCCGCTCCCGCCAGGTGAGGTAGAAGATGAGGATCGGCCAGTGCCACAGGTACAGCGAATAGGCCAGGCCACCGAGTTCGACGAACGGCCGGGACGCCAGCATCCTCACGACCCCCGGTTGGTCGGACGGGCCGGTTCCGGCGAGGATCAGCGCGACCGCCGCGCCCACCGGGATCAGGGCCGCCGGGCCGGGGAACAGGGCGGCGCCGTCGACGAGGAATCCGCACCCGAGTACGACGGCGAACCCCGACATCGCGAGAGCCACCCGCCACCCGCGGGGCAGGTCTACCCGGTGCACGACGAGCGCGAGCAGTGCGCCCGCGAGCAACTCCCACAGTCGCGCGAACGTGTCGAAGTACGCCCACGACTGCCGGTTCTGCGACAGCGCCGCGGCGTAGCCGAACGACACCAGGAACCCCGCACCGAGGATGCCGCCGAGCAGGGGCCGCACGAGACCGGTCCGGCGCCGGCACGTCCAGGCCACCCCCGCGACGACGGCGAGCGCGAGCACGTAGAACTGCCCCTGCACGGACATCGACCACAGGTGCTGCAGCGGACTGACCGACGCGTCGGCGGCAGCGTAGTCGGAGGCGGTCCGGGCCAGCTGCCAGTTCTGCACGTACAGCAGCGACGCGAGGAGTTGATCCGCGATCCCGGACCACTGCGTGAATGGCCGCTGCACGACGGTGACGACAGCCGTCGCGGCCGCCACCACCACCAGCGCGGGCAGCAGTCGCCGGGCGGTGCGCCGCAGGACGGCGGCGATGGACAGACCGGAGTTCGCATCCACGCGGCGCACGAGCATGCCGGTGAAGAAGAACCCGGAGAGCACCAGGAAGATGTCGACGCCGCCGGACACCCGCCCGAACCACACGTGATAGACGACGACCAGGGCGATCGCGATGCCGCGCAGTCCGTCGAGGTCGTACCGGTAGCCGCCGGCCGTCGACGGGGACGCGGCGGCGCGCGGACGGCTGGTAGCCACCTGGTGGTTGGTTCTCACAGTCCGTCCTGGCTCATCGACTCGGTACCCGGTCGATTATCCACACAGGGTTTACCAAGCCTTGACCAACCGGCGGTGATGTTGGGCGCACGCCCAGGGTCGGCGGACCGCCCGCCTGTGGAGTGGCCATGTTTGACAGGCAACTATGGCGCGCCACACAATGAGTGCGCTTATAGAACCAGGGTTCGCATCGCGAACACCCTGTGGAGATCACCGAATGTCGAGGACATCATGACCACTTCCCAACGAAGCGCCGCCCGCGCCTCCACCGCCCTCTGGGTCGCGCCCCTCTGCTGGGTGGCCGTGCTGCTCGACGGCTTCGACCTGGTCGTCCTCGGCGCCGTCATCCCGTCCCTCCTCGACTACGAGGACTGGGATCTGACCACCGGAACGATCACGTTCATCTCGACGTTCGGCCTGGTCGGCATGACCATCGGCGCGCTGGTCATCGGCACGCTCACGGACGTCATCGGACGCAGGCGGGCCCTCCTGTACGCGGTGGCCGCGTTCTCCGTTCTCACCCTTCTCTGCGCGGTCGCGCCCAACCCATTCCTGTTCGGGTTGTTCCGCTTCCTCGCGGGTGTCGGTCTCGGCGGCGCGCTGCCGACCGCGCTCGCCCTCGTCAACGAGTTCTCGAAGAAACAGGGCGGCGGCTCCGCCTCGACGCTACTGATGACCGGTTACCACGTCGGCGCCGTCGCGACCGCGGCGCTGGCGATCGTGCTGATCGAACCGTTCGGCTGGCGTTCGATGTTCGTCGTCGGCGCCCTGCCCGCGGCGGTCCTGATTCCGCTGATGCTGCGCTACCTCCCCGAATCCCCGTCGTACCTGCTGGCGCACGGCAAGCGCGCCGAGGCGGAGGCCGTCGCGAAGCAGTACGGCCTGGAACTGGAGGCCGCCCCGGTCGCCGACGCTCCCGTCGCGGCGGCGGCCAACCCGGTGCGTGCCCTGTTCTCCCGACCGTTCCTGCGCAACAGCATCGCCATCTGGGTCACCTCGTTCATGGGACTGCTGCTCGTCTACGGCCTCAACACGTGGCTGCCGACGATCATGCGCGAGGCGGGCTACAACCTCGGCGCGTCGCTGACGTTCCTGCTGATCCTCAACGCCGGCGCGGTGGTCGGACTGCTGATCGCGGGCGGCGTCGCCAACAAGATCGGCCCGCGCACCGCGGCCGTCATCTGGTTCGCGGGCGCCGCCGTGTTCCTCGCCCTGCTCAGCGTCAAGGTGTCGTTCGGAATCTACGCCCTGGTGTTCCTCGCGGGCTGCTTCGTGTTCAGCGCACAGGTTCTCGTCTACGCGTTCACGAGCGCCAACCACCCGCCGCAGATCCGTGCGACCGCTCTCGGCTGGTCGGCGGGTGTCGGCCGGGTCGGCGCGATCTGCGGCCCCATCCTCGGCGGCGTCCTGCTCGGCGCCGGCTACGCGGTCCCGTGGGGGTTCTACGCTTTCGCCCTGGTCGGACTGCTCGGAGCGATCGCCATCTCGTCCACCCGGACGGTGCGCTGAACACCTGAGGGCGGTCCGATGAGTTTCGGGCGCGGGCGCGGTCTATATCGGCGAGGATGAACCGACGAGGACCCGCGAGAGGAACGCGCCATGAAACCCATCACCCCCTGTCTCTGGTTCGACACTCGAGGCGAAGAGGCCGCGAAGTTCTACACCTCCCTGTTTCCGAACTCGCGGATCACGGAGGTCACCCACTACGGCCCGAACACTCCCGGCCCGGAGGGTCAGGTGCTGACCGTGTCCTTCGAGATCAACGGACAACCGTTCATCGCGCTCAACGGAGGCCCGCAGTTCACGTTCGACGAGGCCATCTCCTTCGAGATCCTGTGCGCCGACCAGGAAGAAGTGGACCGGTACTGGGACGCCTTCACCGACGGCGGCGAGGAAAGCCAATGCGGTTGGGTCAAGGACCGTTTCGGGGTGTCCTGGCAGGTGGTCCCGGAGCGGCTGTACGAACTCATGCGCGACCCCGACGACGCGAAGGCGCAGCGTGCCATGCAGGCGATGCTGAAGATGCGCAAGCTCGACGTCGCCGAACTCGAGAAGGCAGCCGAGCAGGCGTGACGCCTGCCGACGGGGAGGTGGACGGCATGACCGAAGACGGCAAGACCCACATCAACGGGGTGCACACGGTCGCGGTTCCCGTGACCGATCAGGATCGGTCACTCGAATTCTATGTGGGCACACTCGGTTTCGAGCGTCGCATGGATGCGGAGTTCAGCCCCGGCCAGCGCTGGGTGGAGGTGGCGCCGCCGGGTTCGGCGACGTCGATCGCGCTCGTGCCGACCCGTGACGGTGTCCCGGTGGGCGTCGAGACGGGCATCCGGCTCACCACCTCGGACGCCGACGCCGACCATGCCACCCTGTCGGCAGGCGGCGTCGACATGGATGCGGAGGTTCTGCGGATGGGCGACTACGTGCCGCCCATGTTCTACTTCCGCGATCCGGACGGCAACAAACTCGTCATCGTCGAAGTGGGGTGAGCGGCATCCCCGCCGACAGGGTCAGCACCTGATCGGCGCGTTCCGCGTCGCCGGAGTCGTGTGTGGCCACGACGACGATCGCACCCCGCGCGGCCTCTTCTCCGACGACATCGCCGATCACCGCGCGGGCGTGCGCGTCGAGTCCGGTGGTGGGCTCGTCGAGGAGCAGCAGGTCGCCGCGTTGCACGAGCGCCTGCGCGAGCAGGGCGCGTTGACGCTGCCCGCCCGAGAGCGCGCCGATCGGCCGCGCGCCGAGATCCGCGAGACCCAGCCTGGACAGTGCCGCGTCGACGGTGTCGCGGTCGCCGGGGGTGAGCCGCCGCCACACTCCACGCCGTTGCCAGGCGCCCATGGCCACCACCTCACGCACGGTCAGCGGTAGCTGTTCGCTCACCGCATGTCGTTGCGGCACATACGCCGTGCGCAGCCCGTCCGTGCCGTCGATCCGCCCCGACGTGACACGCGCGATGCCGGCGAGGCACTGCAGGAGTGTCGACTTCCCCGAACCGTTGTGCCCCACCACGGCCGTGACGGTGCCCGGCGTGAGGCACACACTCACACCGTTCAACGCCGGGGTCGATCCGTATCGAACCGCGATTTCGCTTACGACAATCATTATCGTTAGATTAGCAGAGTGGAATGGCTACTCGACCCCCTGACGGTGTCCTTCGTCCAGCGCGCCCTGTTCGCGGGCATGCTGGTGTCCGTCCTGTGCGGACTCGTCGGCACGTGGGTCGTGTTGCGGGGCATGGCCTTCATGAGCGAGGCCATCTCGCACGGCATGCTGCCCGGCGTGGCCGTCGCCTATCTCGCGGGCGCCAATCTCCTCGTCGGCGCGGCCGCCAGCGCGATCGTCATGATCCTCGGCGTCGCGTGGGTGTCGAAGAACTCGCGACTGTCCGAGGACACCGGGATCGGCCTGCTGTTCGTCGGCATGCTCGCACTGGGTGTCGTGATCGTCTCGCGCGCACGATCGTTCGCGGTCGATCTCACCGCCTTCCTCTTCGGTGACGTCCTGTCCGCGACAGTCGGCGACCTGATCTGGCTCGCCGCGGCGGCCGCGGTCGCCGGGATCGTCTCGGTGCTCGCGTACCGCCCGTTCGTCGCCCTCGTCTTCGACGAACGCAAGGCCCACACCCTCGGGCTGCGGCCGCGGTGGGCGCACCTCGCCCTGCTCGCGCTGGTGGTCCTCGCCGTGGTCGCGTCGTTCCGCATCGTCGGCACCCTGCTCGTGTTCGGACTCCTCGTCGCGCCGTCGGCCACCGCGGCGCTGTTCGGCAGGTCGATCGGCGCCACGATGGCCATTGCCGTGCTGCTCGGCTGGTCCGCGACGCTCACCGGACTGATCGTGTCGTGGAACGCCGACACCGCCGCGGGCGCGACGATCGCCGGGCTCGCCGTCCTCCAATTCTTCGTCGCCGCCGTCATCCGGTCGGCATCGCGACGACTCCGACCTGCCGTGTCACCCACTCCGATACCCGTTCGATAGATGGAGAGCCCGAATGCCGAACACCACCCTCGCCCGCGCAGCGATCGCCGCGGTCGCCGCGTTGACCGTCGGCGCCTGCGCGTCCCCACCGGAGGAGGCGACCTCCCCCGGCGGCCGGAGCCGGCCGGGTAGCGACC
>NZ_JBHUSF010000014.1:0-66350 GCF_042673295.1 Rhodococcus sp. NPDC057014 | reverse complement strand
GCTTGCGATCTCTCACGTCTCCAGCACAGGAGTCGAGATCAGCTGCTGCCGAACAGGTTTCCGAGTGATCCGGTTCCCGAGCCCTGCCCGTAGGTGATGATGACGGTGGGTGCCGCGTCCGCCGCAGCGGCGGCGAAGGTCCCGCCCGGCGCGTACGACGAGCCACCACCCCCACCGCCACCGCCGTAGTTGTCGGCGCCGCCGCCGCCTCCGAACCAGCCGCCGCCACCGCCGCCGCTCGCGCCTGCAGCGACGCCTCCGATTCCGGCTTCACCCGGCGAACCGTGCGGGTCACTGCCACCGTTGCCTCCGACGCCACCCGCGACCCCGGTCGCACCGCCGCCGCCTCCTCCGCCGCCGCCCGCTTGGCCGTCGGGTCCACTCGGGGTCAGGTTCCCTGCGCCACCGATGTACGTGTCGCCCGCACCGCCGCCGCCTGCCGCGACGATCTGGCGATCCGTCAGCTCACCTGAGCCGGTGCGAACGTCGGACGCCCCGCCTCCCCCGCCGGCACCGGCACCACCGGCTCCGCCGCCGTTGTATCCAGCCTGCCCGGTGCCGTCACCGCCGTTCCCGCCGACCTGGATGTACAGCGCGTCACCGGCGGCGACCGTCAACCGCCCGGTCGCGACAGCCGCGGCGCCGCCGAGGTTCTGACCACCGTTTCCACCTCTTCCGCCCGTTGCCGTCACCGCCAGGCTGGTAATGCCTTCGGGGACCGTGAACGACTGCGCACTGCCGGTCGAAGTGAACGTGCAGGTCACCTGGGTGCCGGTGCCTTGCACACAACCGGCGGGCAGCGCGGCCGGCGCGGCAACCGCCAGGCTGGGGGCGAGCAGCCCCGAGGCACCGACTACGGCGAGTCCACACATTCCGGTCGTGTACCACCGGCGGCGTGATCGAACGAGATTTGCGGTCAAAGCAGTCTCCTGTCGCAACGCGAGCATGTGAAAGCTGGTCCGAGTGGAGCATTCCACAGCATCCGGCTTCCAGTGGGTATTACGGTCTCCGGGTCGGCTTTCGCACAAAAGCACCAGGTCACGGGCATGGCATACCGCTAATCGGGACCCGCGGTATCGCAATCCGCGTCGAAAGGTCACTATGAAGGTAAGTAGAACTAATTTGTTCCTCTAGGCAACGAGGTATGCACATGAGCGACGCAGCGCCCATCGGTGACGGGATCTTCCAGATTCCGGTGCCGATCACCGACAACCCCCTCGGACACACCCTGGTGTATGCGATGGAATCCCCCGGCGGCCTGATCCTCGTCGACGCCGGCTGGGACGACGACAACGCGTGGGCAGGCCTCACCTCCGGACTCGAGGCCATCGGGCACTCGGTGAAGGACGTGGAAGGCGTCGTCCTCACTCACTTCCACCCCGACCACACAGGTCTGTGCGGTCGCGTCCGGGAAGCCTCCGGGGCGTGGATTGCGATGCACGAATCCGATCACGAGATGTTCGCGCACATGTCGACGAGCCACGATCCGCAGTGGCTGGAGTATCAGAAGGCCAACATGACACGGGCCGGCGCCGCCCCGGCGGACCTCGAGGCGTTCGAGAAGTCCGCGGCGGGGAAGCCGCCGACGGGTCCCGATTCGGCCCCCGACCGTGTCCTCGTCGACGACGAACTCATTGCGCTCACCGGTCGCGGCCTGCGCGCCGTCTACACCCCGGGCCACACCCCCGGCCACATCTGCTTCTACCTCGAAGACGCCGACGTGATGTTCACCGGCGACCACGTCCTGCAGAAGACGACGCCGCACGTCGGCAACTTCGTCTATCCGCTCGAGGAACGCGACGCCCTCGCCGAGTTCATGGACTCGCTGCGCCGCGTCCAGACCATGAACATCACTCGGGGTCTCGGCGCGCACGGCATCCCCATCGACGACGTCGCGGGCCGCGCCGGCGAACTGATCGAACACCACGAAGAGCGACTCGACCACCTGTACAAGGCTTTCGGCGACGACCAGATCACCGTGTGGCAGGTCGCCGAGCGCATGAAGTGGTACAAGCCGTGGGCCGACATCTCCCCCATGGGCAAGGGCATGGCGCTGTCCGAGGCAGCGGCTCACCTTCGGCACCTCGTCGCCCGCGACCTCGTCGCCCAGGTTCCCGACAGCGAACCCGCCGTCTTCGCCCGCCGCTGACACATGAGTGGCAAAGCGTGCGCGATGACGCTTTGCCACTCACGTGGGTGGGGTCTGGCTACGCCCGACGTGCGAACTCTGGATATGCCTGTGTCACAACGACCGCGGTCCCATCGGCCTTCAGCGTGGCACCCGTGAACCGAGTTGCACGCCGGTTCAGTTTACCGCTAGCGTGCCGCCCTCGATCGATCGAATTCTGTTCCACAAGATGTATGTTCCTGAGGAATCAGGACGATGCGAGAGTCAGCGCCCGTTCAGGGCACACCGCGACCGCCTCCTCGGCTGCCGCGATGTGCTCCTCGAATACGAGCTCGTCACGGAGGATCACCGGATACCCGGCATCGTCACAGTCTACGACCTCAGGGGAACGGCTGTAACACATACCGTGCCCGGCGCACACCGAGCGATCCACGAGCAGTCGACGCGTGTCGTGCTGCGATTCCGAGTCGTGCGCAGCCATTGACGTCACTCTTCGCCGGTGACCATGGGCGGCGGATTGTTCCCATCCTCCGGGAACATCATCGCCACACGAGACAACGTCCCACCGTCCGTCGTCGGAAGCGTCACACCCGAGATGTACGCCGAATCATCCGACACCAGGAACAACGCAGCACGTGCGTTATCCTTCAGCGACGGCGGTCGCTTGAGCTTGAGCGGAATCGGCGACACTGTCGGATCCCACGGACCTGCCACCTCCTCGTACGACCGACCCACTACTGGCGAACCCGCCGGAGCCAGGAAGTTCGGCGACATTCCGTGCGTCGGCGCGATCGCATTGACACGGATTCCATACTTCCCCAGATCCAAGCTCAGGCCCCGAACCAGTCCGTTTACACCGGCTTTCGTCGCCGAGTAGGCCGCGATGCTGTGGTACGCCGCGAACGACGCCGCCGACGACGTCGCAAGGATCACACCACCACCAGCGGCCCGCAGCGCCGGCACCGCAGCCTTCGCGGTGTAGAACACGCCCGACAAGTTCACACCGATGACGTCCTGCCAGTCAGCGTCGGAGAGATCCTGGAACTCGACCTGCTCACCACCCGCGACCGATGGCACACCACCGCGTGAGACGATGCCCGCATTGGCCCACGCGATATCGAGCTTGCCGAACGCCGCCACCGTCGCCGCCACCGCATCGATCACCTGCTGTTCCACCCGCACATCCGCAGCGACCGCGATCGCCGAACCGCCCTGCTTCTCGACCAGCTCGACCGTGCCCTTCGCACGCTCCGGATCGATGTCGACCACTGCGATCTTCGCGCCCTCCGACGCGAACAACTGCGACGCCTCACGCCCCAGCCCGGACCCGGCACCGGTGATCAGCGCGACTTTACCTTCGAGTTTCATGGAGTCTCCTTAGATCGAATGGCGGAAGATGAATGACGAATGTTGTGTGACAGCAGCTTCCATTCGGAACCCAGCTGTCATGTGCGCGAGATTTCGGACATACGTTTCGTTCTGCGTGAATGAGCTGTAACCTGTCACGCGTGGCAATTCGATTCTCGGCGAGCGATATTCGACCGAAGAATCACTCATCGATGAAGATCGTTGCCGCGCGTGACAACCTGGCTAGTACGCGATGAAAAGGATCTCATCCCGCGAATACTCCATTCCCGGATGCGATTCGGTCAGATGCGCCTGGGTCTTGACCACCAGATCGTCTTCGTCACTGCCGACGACCGATGCGCCACACGGGCAGGTCAATCTCGTCTTCATTCTCATAGTTGTCGCCGTTCTGTGCCTTCCTGGACTCAACGTGAATTCTTCTTGCCGTCAACCTTGATCGTCCTGCCGGTGATGCAGTTCGACCAGGGAAAATCGTGGACCGAGTTGTGGTCAGGCCGGTTCCGCGGCCTTCTCAACGGCCACAGGCGCCTCGATCGGGGCCCGCGTCGTCCGAGGGACCAACGCCACCAGCACCGCGGCGGCTGCTCCGGCGATTGCGAAGGCGTAGTACGCCCAGTTCGCTCCCAGGGCGGAGCCCATGATCAGGCCCGTGAGAATAGGGCCGACGATGCCGCCCAAGCGGCCGAGACCCACCGCGAGCCCGAGCGCCGTGCCACGCGCCGTCGCCGGGTAAAAGACACCGACGAATCCGTACACAGCCGTCGTGGACGAGGCGCAGAATCCGATCAAGAGGACCAACCCGAATACCAGCGCCTGCGCCGGCTGCAGAGTCAGTGCGGCCACAGCGACGGCACCACCGATGAAGCTCACCGAAATCACCGGGCGCGAACCCAGTCGATCCGCCAGACCCGTGATGACGACCATACCGATCCCGCTGCCGAGATTGAATGCGAGCAGGAAGGCAAGCGCGGACCCGAGATCGTAGCCGGAGGACCGCAACATCTGCGGAATCCAGGTGTTCATCCCATACGAGACGAGGAGGCCGAAGAAGGTGATCAGCGGGAACATGATCGTCGCGATCCGGTTACCGGGTGCGAACAGTACCTTCAGTCCCGATTTCGCTTCGGTATCTACGCGTCGCGATTGGTCCAGGGCCATCCCTGATTCGGCACCGGCATCGATCGCGTAACGCTCGGCTAGCGCGCGCGCCTCCTCGTGCCGGCCCTTGCTCGTGAAGAACGCAATCGATTCGGGCAAGTGCCGGAATGCAATCACAAACAGGGCGACGCCGAGGATCCCACCGGCTGCGAACATCACTTTCCATCCGAAGGCTGGAATCATGAGAATCGCCGCAATGGAGACCAGGACACCTCCGATCGGGAAACCGGTCTGGATGACACCGTTGTAAAACTGTCGCCGATCGACCTTGACGTATTCCTGGGTGAGTGCGATCAGGGTGGGGAGTGCACCTCCAAAGCCGAGACCGGCAATCAGCCGGAAGAGACCGAATGATTCTAGATTCGGTGCGATGGAACATAATCCGGTGAACAGGCTGAAGCTCGCAATGCAGGCGAGCACGACGGGTCGCCGACCGATGCGATCCGTGATGTAGCCGGCGAGCATCGCTCCGGCCATCATTCCGAACAGGGACAGGCTTCCGATCAGCCCCGCCGATGCGGTGGTGATCCCCCACTGTTCGCTTTCCAGCAATGTCGGAAGAACCGCGCCGAACATGATGAGGTCGACACCATCGAGGATCGTGATGGCCAAGCAGGTGAGCACCACGGAGCGAGTGCCCGAGACGGCCCTCTCCGTCCCCGGGCCGGACAGCTTCGACATGTTAGTTCCTTCAGGTTTGGGTTATCTGGGTCCGATGGTCGGAAACGTGCAGTGTCGGTGTGCGTATCGGTAATCGAGACAAAACTATTGGGGTGCACACTCGCCGGACCGTCGAGTAGCGATGCCGCGCCGATCGTCCGACACCCACCGCGGTGTGCCGTACCTCACATTGGATTTAATCTAATGGCTATCGGTAGATCGGGCAAGCCCGGGGAAGTTTTCTCATCCCCACCTGCGCGGATCCGCCAACGCCCGGGCCATCCACTGATGAAAATGCTGGTTTGCAATCTCGTTGCGGCCGAAATAGAGCGGCCCGATATCAGTGTTCGACACCGCCTTCTGCAGGCCCTCGTTGACGACCAGATCCTCGTCACGGAGCACGGCCATGAGGATGTTCCAGTTCTTGTCCCACCGCGCCTTCTGCTCCTCGGTCACAGCAGGTTCCCGAGTGAGGAGGCGCATCTGCATGCGAGTCCCCACGGCCACGCCCGGGGCAGGTACAAAGTTGAGAACCTCCAGATGGTCCGGTTGACGCAGCACTGACATGTTGGGCATCAGGAAGTGCGCAACGGTGATATGCCGATCGATCGACACCTCCCCGGGTTCCTCACGACGGACCGTGTCAATGCTCTTGCGTGCCGACACCATACGTCCGTGGCGGCCCATCGGCTGCCAGAATTGTGCATTGTTGTAAAAGTATGGGGCAACAGTTCCGGCATGAGTCGAGGTGATGTGATAGCCGTCGAGGAAGGCGTCCATCAGGACCTTCCAGTTGATGTCTACATCGAAGTTCTCGGCGACATAGCAGGTGTACTTGTCCATCTCCATGGCGGCGAGGGAATCGTCGAACTCGTGACCGAACCACTCGGCTATGTCGATCTTGCGATCACCTGCAGCGGAGTCGATGACCCAGACGAAGCCGTGCCGCTCCTCGACCGGGACCTCCAACAGGCTCATGCAGCTGCGATCGACAGTCCCGTACGTCGGCTCGTCCGCGATCGACCGCAGGCTGCCATCGTTCCCATAGGCCCAGCCGTGATAGCGGCACGAGAAGACTCTCTTCCTGCCCTTGCTGTCGGGCACGAGCCTGGCTCCTCGGTGCCGACAGGTGTTCACGAACCCACGCACTCCCCCGTCGGCCTGCCGAACGAGAACAACTTCGTTGTTAGGCAGCTGGGCCGTCAGGAAGTCGTTCTTCTCGGGCAGTTCGGT
Source organism: Rhodococcus sp. NPDC057014 (assembly GCF_042673295.1). Classification (NCBI taxonomy): domain Bacteria; kingdom Bacillati; phylum Actinomycetota; class Actinomycetes; order Mycobacteriales; family Nocardiaceae; genus Rhodococcus; species Rhodococcus sp. NPDC057014. Next base: position 59,803 of record NZ_JBHUSF010000014.1, on the reverse strand, counting down.
GCTGTGCGCTGCGATGATCGGAACATATCCGAACAATTCGGCGCGCTCGCGGGCCGCCAGTTCGGGATCGGTGTAGACCGTCGGATTGATCTCGAGGATGTCCGGTGCCATGTCGGTGGTGCCGTTGTCGATGTGATCGAACATCGCTCGGGCGAACTCCGTCTTCGTCGCCTTATCGTAAGGTAGATCGGCATATAACATCGTGCGCACTCCTTCGGGGGCGTGAGGCCATGCAAGAACGACCTAAAGCTGCAGACTCTTGATTTCGGTAAATTCCTCGAGGCCGAATGCCCCGCCTTCACGCCCGTGACCGGACTGCTTGAACCCGCCGAACGGCGCGGCGCCGTTGAACTTCCCACCATTGACCTCGATCTGCGTTGCGCGCAGTCTGCGCGCAACCGACTTCGCGCGCGCATGGTCAGAGGACCACACGGCGCCGGCGATTCCGAAGATCGTGCCGTTCGCGATCCGGACCGCTTGCTCGACCGTGTCGTACGCAATGATCGACAGCACAGGTCCGAAGATCTCTTCTTGGGCGATCGTCGCCTCCGGGTCCACCTCGGAGAACACGGTCGGTTCGACGAAGAAGCCGGTACGGGCCGGTGCGTCGACCGAGCCTGCAACGAGCTTCGCGCCTTCCTTGACACCCGTTCGGATGTAGCCGAGAACGCGCTCACGCTGAGCTGCGGTGACCATGGGTCCGAGCTTCGTGCCGCCGTCGGTCGGGTCGCCCGGTGCGTATGCAGCGACCGCGGCTGCCGCGAGCTTCTCGGCCTGGGCGAGGCGAGAGCGCGGCACGACCATCCGGGTCTGCGCATTGCAGGACTGTCCGCCGTTCATATAGCAGGCGCGCACGGTGTGCGGCACCGCCTTCGCGAACTCTTCGTCGCTCAGATCGTCGAGCAGCACCGCAGCACTCTTTCCACCGAGTTCGACCGACACTCGCTTCACAGTGCGGGCGGCAAGTTCGAGGATTCGCTTGCCGACCGAGTTCGATCCCGTGAAGCTGACCATGTCGATATCCGGATGCACGGCGATGGCCTCGCCGACGATGGGCCCATATCCATGGACGAGGTTGAACACGCCCGGTGGTATTCCGACCGCATCAACCGCTTCTGCCAGGGCACGGGCCGTAAACGGGGCGACCTCACTCGCCTTGACCACCACTGTGCACCCGGTCACGAGTGCTGCGCCGATCTTGGCGGTGATCTGATGCAACGGGTAGTTCCAGGGCGTAATGCATCCGATCACACCCACCGGCTCACGCACGATCAATGAATTGCGGAGCGGCTCTTCCCAAGCGAAGTCCTCGGCCGCGGTAGCCGCCTCGCGTAGGTCGACTATGCCCAATCCGACTTGCGCCCAACGAGCGACCCTGCGCGGGGTGCCGACCTCGGCGACGACAATGTCGGTGATCTCGTCCTGCCGCCGCTCCAGTTCATCGGCGAGGCGGGAAACAAGTTCCGCGCGTGCGCTCGGCTCAATTCGCGACCACGGCTCCAACGCCCCTTTCGCAGCGGCCACCGCGAGATCGACATCCTCGGCAGATCCAGCGGGGACGTCCCCAATTCGCTCCTCGGTGGCCGGGTTGACCACGTCGATACGTTCATCACTCGTGGAGGTCGTCCACTTACCGTCCACATACAAATCAAAGGTCACGATGGCTCACTCCGCATCATCGGGTAGTTCGAACTCACCGGTAGCTCGAAATGAATGTCCTGGCGGGTCTCATACCCGCAGAGGACTACGCTTGCGCTGAAGTCACGGTTCGTTCCGGACGTTAACAGCCAGCTGGAATTTACCTTAAGGTTGTAGATAACGACATGTCAAGGCGTAACTGAACGGTCGAATGCCGAGAACATCTAGTGCGCAAAGCCTTCGGCAGACCATCAGGGACTGCGGGCGCCTGCTTGCCCGTAGGTTGTCCCGTATTCTCCAGCCGCCACACACCGCTCACGACCCTATGTAGTCCCGCAGGCCTGCGTCAGTCATTGTCGTCGTGGTCCCGCTCATCACACCAGCCAGGAATCCGCGGATCGTTACTACGAAGAGTTCGCGCGACGACCATCTGTTGCCTGCGAGAGCGCGGGTAAGCGTGGGGTGTCTGCGCGGGTCGACATTCGGGAAAATCTCCCTACTGCCGACCGGGTCACGCATGAGTTCGGTAAGAGTTGTTGCGAGTGAAAGTTTTTCCAACCCGTCCAGGATCACCACGTGCAGAGGTGCGGGCACGCCTGCGTCGTCGAGGATTCGAGCGCATCTCTCGTATGTGCTCGTGAGGATGTCGCGCGGAAGGAACTGCACGAGCACGAGCGCCGCATTGGGGTGGCGGAGAATTGCATCTCGGTAGTTGAGACTGAGGTCGACAAACCACTCCACCCAATGGGTGCCCGACGGAAGATCGGGAACGATCGCCTCGGTCATTATCTCCTTCGCCACCTCCGTCATGAGCTCACGGCGATCAGCGAAATGGTGATACAGCGACGATGTGCTTACGTTCAGGTGCTTGGCGACGCGCGGCAGACTGAACGCATCCATGCCTTCGGTGTCGATGATCTCGATGCTTGCAGCGATCGTCGAACTCCGGCTGATCAAAGGCTTTACAGGTCGTCCCATCATTCCCACTTTCGATCGAGAATCGGATCGCCAGCATCCGTCCAATAGCGCTGCGGCAGAATCGTCTCTGTCTCACCCCGTGCTCGGATCCACGATCCCGCCGTACCGGCTCCGGTGGAAAACCAGAGGCTGTGTTGCCGAGTCGGCCCCGAAGGCGAGCATGCCGGCGACTGCAATCAGGTGATCGCCGCCGTCATGCTCCGCATCGAGTGCCACCTCGAACCAGGCCGCAACACCATTGAGGATCGGCGCTCCGCGCTTGGCGGGACGCCACTGCACTCCGTCGAACTTCGGGCCACCCGATTTCGCGAACCGGTCGCTGAGGTCGCATTGCCCCGCAGCGAGTACGTTGATGCAGAACGTGTCGGCGGTGCGAATCGCAGGCCAGCTCGTCGAACGCTTGCTCGGGCACAGCAGCACCTGGGGCGGATTCAGCGACAGTGCAGAGAACGACTGGCAGGTAAAACCCACCGGGTCGTCGCCCACCATCGCCGTCACCACCGTCACGCCGGAACAAAAATGTCCCAAAACATCGCGGAACGCCCGCGTATCCACCACCGGGCGCGCACTGTTGTCCAATCGTGTCGACATATGTCGTCCTCTCATCCACCCGGTGTGATGTGCACTCTGATCTCACCTGCGGGACTGAGCCATCCGCGACGCTCGGCGTACTCGATCATCGCGTCAAATCCGGCCGACCACGAGTCGTCCGCCGCCTGTGTTCCTGCGAGAGCACGAATCGTGTTCGGATCGACGAAGACATGCTCGCCGGACGGTCTGCCGAGGGATGCGAGGTCACCCGCCGAGATACCGTGCTCCGGTTCGGCCGATTCGATATGAAGTGAGCCGAACTCGCCGGCCGCTTCGAGCCGGATCCGCTGCTCACCGGGGGTCCTGTCAACGACGATTCGCACGAACTCCTCCTCTCTCGGTGGTGTGGTGGAACTCAGCTGGCTCGTGGGCGCACCGTCGGGTCCGGGGGGTAGGCCACGGGTTTCGAGAATCGGCAACGCCTCGTCCAACAGCAACCGCACGCATGCATCGCGCGATTCCCCCGCCGTGACGGCCGGGACGACCGTGACGCCGTCGGCAACATCGGCGGCGCGGATGTCCAGGATCAAGCTTGCGAGCCCGCGCGGCGTTCCGACATAGACCATCGTGTCGACACCAACCATGTCCGTATCCGACGGATGTTTGCGTGCCCACGCTGCTTCGGAGCGCGCGGTCCGCGCGTCGGTCGCGATGTGGACGACGACATCGAGCAGCACGTCGACCCGGCCAGCGGATGTCCCGCCTTCTTCGTATCCCGCCCGAATCCACACGCGCTTCCTCTGTGCCTCACGAAGGTCCGGAGCTGTCATCCGGACCGTGTCGAGGGCACCCGGACGCCCGACCAGAACGGTGCTGTCGCCCAACGCCGTCGGTGTCGACAGGTCCAGGGCAACGGTAAGCTGCGTCCAACTCATGACGCCGCCCGCCCCGTGCCAGGGGTCGTCCGTCGCCAGACCAGCGCCGGGGACAACGTGGTGGTGCGGAACACGAGGGGATCCGACGACAGGGTCATGTGGTCACCCGCGAAACGCACAAATCGCTTCTGGATGTCACCAATCCAGTTCGGATACAGCGATACCGCCATCTCGTGCCAGACGACGGAGTTCCCCTCGTCGACGTGGTACGGACCCGAATACGCGAGGTATCCGCCGGCAGCGTTGCTGCGTTCGCTCATCTCACCACTGTGCACATTGGGAGATCGGTACAGGGTTCGGTCGGGACGCATGATCTGCGCCGACATGAACCCGTCTGCCGAGTAGATGATCAGTCCGCTGGCCTTGGGCCCCAGCGGGTAGCCGACCTTGCCCGTGTCGGACGTCGTCGAGTAGTCGACGAGTTCCCAGGACCCGACGATTCGATCGGCGATCGAGACGCCATCGTTATCGGATCGGCTGCCCATGTCCTGCCGTTCGTCGTCAACCACTGCCATGTCCTGCTTCCTTTCGGCTACTCCGACAGCAACAGCTGCTGCCGTTTACTTCCTGGTCACAGCACTTCGCGGGTGCTGAGAAGGACTGAACTCGAGAGTGCGGCCATAGGCCCCCCGATGAACAGGGACACCTTGGCATCGGGAACCTGGTTGGTCGAGTTTCCACGCACCTGGCGCACCGCCTCGACTGCCAATCCCATTCCGTTGACGAACGAATCTGCGAGGTTTCCGCCGCTCGTGTTGACCGGGAGCAGCCCGTGTGGAGCGGTCAGATTCTCGACGGTCATGACCTTGCCGGCTTCGGCACCGCGTGGACACAGCGAGTGATCGATCAGCGCGGCTACTCCCGAACCACTGAAGTTCTCGTAAACCTGGACGACATCGACCTGGTCGGGACCGAGGTCGGCATCCGCCCACAGGGTCTCCGCGACACCGGCGGCACCGGAGAAACCGGCAGAGGTGTAGTCGAGATCGTTCTCCGTGTCGACGGCGTATCCACCTACCGCGCCCTGACTGCCGGCCAGCACATACGCCGGATTCGAACGGAGTTTCTCGGCGCGATCGGCGGCTACCAGGATCAACGCAACCGCTCCGTCGTTCTCACGGGAGCAGTCGTAGAGCCGATACGGCTCGACGATCATCCGGGACAATTCGTATGTCGCCTCGTCGAGTGGACGGCCGAAGGCCGCGGCATCCGGATTCTGCTGGGCATGGAAATAGTCCGCGAGAACCAGGGACCTCATTGCAGATTCGGGGACACCGTCGTGCTCGAGCATCCGCCGAGTGCGCAGCGCACACGCCTGCGCAGGCGATCCGACACCGTGCGGAAGCATGTGACCGTCGAAGTGATGCTTCGCATATCCGAGTCGTCCGGAATACTGCTGCGCCATAGCACGATACACGACCACACACTGCGCCTGCCCCGCCGCGATGGCTACCGCCGCATTAATGATCGCCGCCGCGGCGCCACCGCCGCCTCCACCCCAGATCATGTTGGACCATCGAATCCGATGCGACATGAGCGACGCACCGACGACCGTTCCGTCGTTCTCACCGCCGCCGTACGAGACGAAGCCGTCGATATCGCGTGGCGACACACCCGCATCGGCAGCTGCCTCGACGATCGCACGCAACGTCATCCGGAGCTCGCCGTCGGGCGATTCTCCCCGCTTGTAATGGAACTCGCTGACTCCCACCACGGCCGCCGCCCCGCGGAGAAATGTATCGGTCATCGGCGTCCTCCCCACTCGGTCTCGGTCAACGTGCTCGCGCGTTGCCAGCGGAGCAGCGGCCAAGGTGAATCGGCAGGCTGTTGGATAATTCCTGTGACTGCATCACCGATGGTGATGTCGGCGTCGCCGTTCTCCGCCAGCAGGCCGAGCACCCGGCGACCCCCGGCATGCTGCAGTTCAACAAGAACCGTGATGAACGGCAGTTCTTCGGCCAGATCCGGGATGAAGGGGTGCCAGGTCCGCGACCACGAGAAGACCCGTCCGACCTGCTCCACGGCGACCCATTCCGGGTCGAACGTCTGGCATTGACCGCACATCCAGCGTGGCCCCCAGATCCACAAACCACACTCGCCGCACTTCTGCAGCCGCAGCTCACCCGCGCGCAGCCCCTCCCAAAACGGCAGGTCCAGACCGTCCGTGTACGGACCGGCGAGGGCCGTAGCCGGGAATTCGCGGGCCACTCCCGCACTCGGTGTCATCGAATCGCTCTACTCTCGTGAACGGACATATCGCTCCTCGCCGACGGGACGGGTGTTGCCCCCGGCCTGATCGGTTAGTGCTTGGTCAGGTAACCGGCGTCGATCGGCAGGTCGATCCCGGTTACATACTTCGCAGCGTCGGAGACGAGCCACAACACGGCGTCGGAGATGTCCTGCGGTTCGAGCATCGTCACGTCCAGCAGATTCGTCCGGTCGTTGTCCTTCCACTTCCGTACCACGTGCGGCAGCACCTGCGACAGGCCGGCCGCCATGGGCGAATTGACCCCGGTCGGGTTCACCGTATTGACCCGAATGTTGTGTTGGCCGAGCTCGAATGCGAGTGTGTCCTTCAGTCCCTGGAGTCCGCTCTTCGCTGCCCCGTAGTGTCCCCACGAAGGAGCAGCGCCCAGTCCGTCGACGGACGAGGTGATCACGATCGACCCGCCTCGGCCGCCGTGGATCATTACGGGCACGATGGCCTTGCATGCCTTCCACGCTCCCGAGAGATTGACGTCGAGCATCGTCTGCCACGCGTCGTCCTCGATTTCGATCGTCGACTCGGCATGATCGTGGACGCCGGCGTTCGCCAGCAGGATGTCGATCCGTCCGAACTGCGAGACCGCCAGGTCCGCGACAGCCTTCATGTCTGCACTGCTGCGGACGTCCGCCTGCAGACCGGCAATTTCGCCGCCGGCTTCCTTGACCAGCTGGATCGTCTCCTCGAGATCCTCCGGTGTCGCGAGTGCGTACTGCACCTCCTTGATCGGTGCGGCGACGTCGCAGACGACGATCTTGGCGCCGGCGGCGGCGAGAGTGAGCGCGTGTGCGCGGCCCTGTCCTCGTGCTCCGCCGGTGATCACTGCTACTTTTCCGTCGAGTGACGTCATCGATGCTCCTGTTTTCGAGGTATGGGTGTCGAGGTGGGAATTGCCGGACCGACTACCGCGCCCCTTTCGCGCGCTCGTAGTCCTGCGTCGCCTGACTGATACCGGTCGCGAACCGCTCGCTGAACCCTTCCTTGCGGGCCTGCGTCCAGTGATAGGACTTCAGCAGCGGTTCGCACGTACCGGTGAATCGAGGCATGACGTCACGCATGAGAATGCGGTACATGCGCGACGTGGCCTCGGTGTCAGCCCAGTCGTGGGCCGTCGCGAGAAAAGTCCCGAAACCACCGGTGTCGTCGATGATCTTCTGGATGTAGTTGATGGCATCGTTCGCATCACCGATGCAGCCGTATCCCGACTCGTTGACCCGCCGGACCAGTTCTTCGTGAGCGACTTCCTCACCGGGCTCGATCATCTTCATCGGGGTGACGACGTGGCGATAGTCCATGAAGTCGCGCAGCCCGTATCTGGTCTCCTCGACGGCCTGCTCGAAGGTGTCGGCGATGTGGATGTTGCCGACGATCGCCCAGTCTTTCCGATCGACGGTCTGCCCGTGCTCATTCGCCTCGCGGGTGGTGATATCCCAAGTCTGCGCCAGTAATTCGACCGACTTCGCGCTGGTACCGCCGATGGACAGCAGCCCAAGCCCATATTTTCCGGCGAGCTTCGGGCCCGACGGCGACATTGCGGCCGCGACGGTTATGGGCACCCCGGGGTACGAGTACGGGCCCAGCTGCACTCGAGCATCCTCGAGTGCAAACCATTCCGTCTTCCGGTCGACGGGTCCCGAAGTATTGAGCAGTTCCAGAATTGCGTCGAGGGATTCCTCCATCCGAGGCCGCAGAAGGTTGTAGTCCATGCCCATCATCTGCGAGTCGGCCACAAGCGCACCCGGTCCCACCCCCACGCGGATCCGGCCTCGAGTCATGTGGTCCAAGAACGTGATTCGATCGGCAACCATCAATGGATGGTGGTAAGGAAGCGAGATGACGCCGCTACACAGCTCGATGCGTGAAGTACGCTGAGCGGCCGCTGCGATCATCAGTTCCGGCGACGGCCCGACCTCGTACCCACCGCTGTGATGTTCCCCGAACCACACCTGATGGAATCCGAGCCGATCGAGATCCTCGACGTGGCGAAGGTCCTGTTCAATTGCCATCGTCGGGTTACGTCGAGGGTTGTGGTATGGCGGAAGGAACACTCCGCACTCGAGCGGCGCAGTCCGCACGGCCGGCGCGGTGTTCACATCTGTCAGTTCCATTCAAGTCTCCTGTCGGTCGGTTCGCGATGCACCGCAAATGGTGACGATGGCCCGTGCCGCCTGCATTCCTCGGTTGTGCCATCGATGCTTGTTGCCGTTTACCACCACGGTGTCGCCTGCATTCAGTTCGATCTCCACCCCATCGTCGAGCTCGAGTACGAGCGAGCCCTCGAGAAGCACATGCACGTCCACGGAATCGGTGCGGTGGAACCCCGGCGAATCCCCGTCCATGACGACGATTCCGTTGTCCTTGTCGCCGATCCCGCCGGGCTCGAGAACCCAGCCGATCACCCATACCCCACCTGGATCGGGAAACCCGACGGTGTCCGAAACGTCGCCGAGATTGGGCACCTCGGGAACGGAGGCTGAGCGCCAGATCGGGTCGATCCCGGCGGCGTCCAGCCTCTCGACCTTCTCGTCGGCGACGAGCACAGCCGAACCGTTCCGTTCGGCGGCGATCACGCGGCGAAAGCTCATGCATGCCCCTTCGGGAGATAGCAGCGGGAGGGATAGGGAATTGAAGTTGCCAAGCACATGCCGATTGCTCGCCACTGAAAGCTCGAGATCTGAACTCTGTCGATGATCTCCGCAATCCTGACCGGTGAACTCAAGGCAGTGGTCCTCCTGTGCAGTGCGAGCTTCGCCCGACCCTGGCCGAGCAGGTAGTCGCAATGATCTGTCCCACAGAGATTTCAATGCGATGGCGCAAAACGAGAGAACCCCGTGCACCGCAGTTGCGGCGCACAACCCTCCCATCCACCCAAGTGCCGTGGATCACATCGATTAATCTAAATGCCATCGGTTAATTGGTCAAGAGGTGGGCCCGGTGCCACCTGACTTCCCTGCGCAACAGGGGTATACGACGAAGTCTTGACCGCGCGGGATCCGCTGATCTACCTTCGTCGAAGGGCATTTGCCTTTCTCACGTCAGCCGTCGCACTTGCATGACAGTGCGAGCCCACCTGACATTCCGGAAGAGCTCCCACGTCACCGGGGCACGTTCCGGACCAGTCCCCTCGCGAAGGATCCCGATGATCACGACAAAGATCGATATTCCCGCACACCTGATCACCGACTTCGATGTTTACGACCCGTCCCTGGCTGCGCCGACCGACGTGTTCCAGGAACGTGTCGCCGCATTGCGCAAACAAGGACCGATCCTCTACTCCCCGCACCACGGCGGGCACTGGGTCGTCACGCGGTACAAGGAAGCCCTCCAGGTACTCCAGGATCCGGAGACGTTCTCCAGCTTCCCGAACAATCTGTTGAATGCAGCGCAGGGCAGATTTCTTCCGCTCGAGCTCGACCCACCCGAGCACAGCTACTACCGGCAGGCATTACAACCGCTGTTCAGTCCCAAACAGATGAAGGCACTCGAACCCGAGATCCGGGGAATCATCACCGAGCTGATCGACCAATTCGCGAACGTGGGCGAATGCGAGTTCATTTCCGAGTTCGCACACGAGCTACCAACCCGAATCTTCCTTGCGCTCATGGGATGGCCCCTGAGCGACGCACCGAAGTTCACTGAGTGGACCGACATCACGCTTCAGGGCATCCCCGGAGCGAGCGAGGAAGTATCGGCCGAGGCCCGCGCGAAGGCCGCCGCCGAGATCTACGAATACTTCGGCCGGGTGATCGCGCGGGTCCGATCCGGCGAAGACAACGCCGAAGGCCTTACAGCGCAGATCATCAACACCCCACTCGCGGTCGAAGGCAAACCTCGACAACTCACCGACGAGGAATTGTGCCGGATGTTCTTCCTGCTTCTCGTCGCTGGACTGCACACCGTCCAAGGCGCGCTTGCATGGGGACTGCTCCACTTGTCGCGCAATCTCGAGCAACGCGAGGCGATCATCGATGATCCAACACTCATCCCCTCGGCGGTGGAAGAGATTTTGCGGATCGAGACCGCAACGAGCAGCGGCCGCCGCGCGACCCGCGACATTGAGATCGGTGATGTCACAATCAAGGCCGGGGACCAACTGCTGGTAGTGATGACCGCTGCCAATCGCGACGAGGACGAGTTCGACGACGCAGATAGACTGCAGATCGAACGGCATCCCAACCGCCATATCGGGTTCGGGGCAGGACCGCATCGCTGCCTCGGCTCGCATCTCGCGCGGCTCGAGCTGAGACTCGCCCTGGAGGAAATTCACAACAGGATTCCCGACTACGCCCTCGTCGAGGACAACCCTCCGGTATTCCATTCCTCCCAGGTCCGGGGATGTGCGAAGCTGCCGATCACCTTCACGCCACCTAGGCGATAACCTACGCTCCGTAGAAAGATCCGCCGCCTTGAAACAGCCGGCTCCGCTCCGGCCACGGCACTGCCCGGTCGTGGCGAGACGGCCCGAACTGCAGAAGGTCCCCGGTGGTGACTCCGGGGACCTTCCGGCCAGTGTCACTGCGCCGAAGAAGCCGACGACAGCACCGAATCGTCGATCATGGCTGCTTACGCTCGGCACGCCCGACGGCGTAAGGGAAGGCATTGAAGATCGGGGTGCCCGTTAACGGCTCGACCGAGATGCCCTCTTCAGGGCGCTGACGTCGGTGCCAGGCTCAGACACCGAGGGGTCGAGGCCAGCGGCGATGCGTCGACCCGGGCCCGGGCGGGGTCCCCGCCTGTCTCGTGGTGTCGGGTGGCGCCACTGTAGCGGGCCCAGTCCGCCAGATTCATGCCGGTCTCCTCGTTCATCGCTTCCGCGCTGCGGCGCAACCGACCACAATCGCGAACTTGATAACACCCACTGCAGTTGGAGATAATCTAATTGTAGTAGATTCTAAACGCAACGCCCGATTCGGACTCTGACGTTCGGTCGCCCGCGGTGTAGCCAGCGATATGACATAACACAATGTCGGCGTCGGCTTCCAGTACTGGGTGAGTGCCGAAGCGTCCTCGGGCACACTTTGCCGCTCACGTGGGTGGGGTCATCTCCAACCGCACCCCGAGGAGTCGGACTTCGCGCTCGTGGTCGAGCCGGTCGACCAATGCTGCTGCCGCGTCGGCGATCACGTCCGGATCGAACGTCGGCTCGGGTAGCGGCTTGCTCGTCGTGTGGGTGTCGAACGGGGCGTAGCGCACCTTCAACGCCACTCGCACCGCCTTGCGGTTCTCCGCGAGGATGTCCTCCCGGACGCGGGCGGCGAGGCGACGGATCTCCTCGGTGACGGCCTCCCGGCCGGCGAGGTTCTGCTGAAACGTCTTCTCCCGGCTGTGCGACCGCGCCACCCACGGTTCCGCGGACACCGGGGAGAGATCGATTCCGCGACCGATCCTGGCGTACCACGGACCCATAGTCGGACCGAGCGTCGCAGCCAACTCCAGATCCGAGGCGTCGGCGAGTTCCTGCACGGTGCTGATGCCCAGCGCGGCAAGCTTCTTCGCCGTCTTTTTGCCGATCCCCCAGAGTGCATCGGTGGGGCGCTCCCCCATGACGGCGAACCAGTTCTCCTCGGTGAGCCGGTAGATGCCCTGCGGTTTGCCGAAGTCCGTCGCGATCTTGGCCCGTAACTTGTTGTCGCCGATACCGACTGAACAGTGCAGCCCTGTTGCTTCGAGAACGGCGTCGTGGATGGTTCGGGCGAACGCCTCCGGATCATCGGTCTCGACACCGAGAAACGCTTCGTCCCAGCCCATCACCTCGACGACGACGCCCAGCTTCCGCAGGGTGTCCATCACGACGCCCGATACCTCCATGTACGCCTCGGCGTCGACGGGCAGGAACACGGCGTCGGGAATCTTCCGTGCCGCGATCCGCATCGGCATCCCGGAACCGACACCGAATTCCCGTGCCTCGTACGATGCCGTCGACACCACGGCGCGTTCGGTGGGATCCCCACGACCTCCCACGACGACGGGACGTCCCCGCAGCTCGGGGTGCCGCAGCACCTCGACTGCGGCGATGAACTGGTCGAGATCGACATGCAGCACCCACCGGCGACGCGGCAGAGTGCTCATGGGACCAGTGTGCCCGAATCATCCGTCCGAGAACCCCGGAATCTGTGGAGTTCCCAGACGGTGCCACGGTCACTGCTCGTCGCGTTCCCGCAGGTCGTCGGCGTAATCACCGAGGTCGCGGCGGTTGAGCCTGCGTGACTTGCCGAGCTTGCGGAGCGTCGGGATGGTCTCGCGGGCTGCGACACCGATGCCGCGACGCTTGCGCGGAGAGCAGAGCGCGCAACCGCGGTAGGTACGTGAGGGGTGGTGGGTAGGCATGCCGCCTCCGATGGTGACTCCGCGCGAAGCGAAGGTTTCAGAATACATCGGTGCCGTCGGCAGGCGGTAGCAATTCGTCGGGGAACCGATACGAGCAGCCGAGTTCACTGGTGGAGCGGGTGCCCCAATTGTCCCTGAACCAGGCCACGCAGGTGTTCGCGATCAGGTTGACGTCGCGGCTGAAGAGATAGCCGTCGGTACAGTCCTCGAAATGGCCGTCGAACTGCCAGATATCGAGTGGCAGGTTCTCTGTGGAATAGTCGGCGAGCAGCAGGTGTCCGAGTTCGACGCGTGATCGACGGAGCATCAACACACCGCCGGCCAGAACCTGAATCTGCGCGCAGACGACTTCCTGGTCGTCGTCCTCACTGACGTAACTGTTCGGGCCGATCTCGACGATGAGCGCGACGGGTTGATCGACCAGCGAACCCGTCAACCACTCGACCATCCCCGCCCACGAAACCTCGGGCAACTCGGTGGAATCGACCATCCCCATCACCTTCCCTTGCTCGCGACCAACCACGACAGGGGCTCTTCGGAAGCCTCCCTTGCGTCGTATCAAAGCAGAAGGTCACGACACGTGTGGCCTGAACGCGCTCCGCTTCGGCGGGTGTCGCTCACGCAACCGACTCACCGCAAGAAACATGGGTCGAATGCGACTGCCCCGCCGCATGTTCGACCTGTGGGCGCCCATCGCCCACCTACATCGACAGCACCATCTGTGCGAAGAGGCGGCCCCAGACGGGGTCCATCGGCTGGTCGCGCTGGACCCAGCCCTTGACCATTGCGCCGGTGAGTTCGAGGAACGAGATCGTGGGGCGGGCGAGCCAGAACACTTCTTCCCGGCCGACGACCGTGCCGTCGCTCGTCTGCCAGCCGAGGGCGGCGAGTCCTTCGGCGATCACGTCGCGGCGTTCGACCGACGTGGTGCCGGCGGCGAGGGTGAGGAGCACGAGGTATCCGGCCTCCCGCTCGATGGGCTCGTCCGCCAGGGGCAGCCGGTCGAGAAGGTGTGCCCACAGCCGGCCCGCATCGCTCGCCGTCGCGGAGCCGAGTTTGGTCCGAATCAGTTTGCCCTTGTACTTTCGCGCCAGTCCGAGGGCCTTGGCGTATTCACGGAGCAGATGGACCGGCCGCTGATCCGACTCGCGGTTGCTGGTGGCGGGCCAGTCGTCGAAGCCCGGTAGTTCCTGCCGCATCTCCGCCACCACGGCCGGTGGCAGGTAGCCCGCCTGGGTCAGCGTGATGCCGTCGGGACCGATGCGGTTCAGGAACCACCGCAGGTGGAATGTCGCCGCTTCGATCGTTTCGTGGATGTCGCCCAGCCGGTCGGTGAGGTGGGCGCGCTCGAGAAGCGAAAAGACGTGCGGGGCAGCCTGATGGGGGATCCGTTGCAGCAGTGCGGCGAACTTCGAATCCGACACCGGTGGGTGGTCACGAATGACGGCTTCGAGTCGCAGGCCACGGTTCACGGTGTCGACGCCGAACGATTCGGGGGCGAAGCCCGGCCCCACCCACGCCCCGGCGTCGTGATGACCGGGGTGCGACGGCGTCGCCAGGACCTTCAGCAGGTCGTCGTAGCCGCCCGGTCCGCCGCAATCCTCCGGCGGGCACGCGCGGGCGCCTGCGAGGCAGGTGACGGTCGGCTCCGAGTCGTCGGCGTCGATCCGTTCGAGCACGATCGTGTGCTCCCAGCCGTCACCGAAGTCGTACAGATAGGACAGCTGCTCCCCCGGTTCGGCCAGAACCTGATCGAGCCGCACCGCGTCCTCGCACAACTGGTCGTCCTCGTCGGCGAAACCCTCGTCGATGCTCTCGCGCATGTCGTAGCGCTCCGACGCGGGCGGCTCACCGCCGACCCACGAATGAAGATGGCTGTCCTGCCAGCCCATGATCGTCTGCACGATCGGATGCAATTCGTGCAGCCGCAGATTCGACGGCACCACGAATTGGCGCCAGATCGGCGGCGACACCTCGTCGAGTTCGATACGCAGATGGTAGCCCGCGACGCTGCGTCGGCCCCGCCGTTCGGACGGCCGGACGATCACCGGCACGTCAGGGACGACGGACAGGTGTCGGCGTTTACCCGAAGCGGTCATGGCGTCATGGTAGGCGGGAGGCAGAAGTGTCCGGCACAAGTGGTGACGATAGCGTGAAGGCATGTCTGTGTCCGCACTTCTCGCAGGTCGGTACCAACTGCGGGGAGTGCTGGGCCGGGGCGGGATGGCCGACGTCCACGACGGGTGGGACCTGCGCCTCGAGCGCCCGGTCGCGATCAAGGTGCTGCGCCCCGAACTCGCGTCCGTCCCCGACACCCGCCGGCGGTTCGAGGCCGAGGCCCGGCTGGCCGCGACGTTGAACCACCCGAACGTGGTCGCGGTGCACGACTGCGGCGAAGACGCGGGAGTGGCCTACATCGTGATGGAACGCCTGCCCGGGCGAACCCTCGCCGACGAGATCGCCACCGGACCCCTACCCGACGCGCGGGTGCGGTCGATCCTCGCCGACGTGCTCGCCGCCGTCGGCGCCGCGCACGGTGCCGGGATCCTGCACCGCGACATCAAACCGGGAAACGTGCTGTTCACCGCGTCGGGCACGGTGAAGGTCGCCGACTTCGGCATCGCGAAGAGCGCGGCGTCCGACCACACGGCGACGGGACAGGTGCTGGGCACCGTGGCCTATCTCAGCCCGGATCGCATCCTCGGCACACCCGCCACCACCGCCGACGATCTGTACGCGGTCGGCGTCGTCGGCTACGAAGCCCTCGCCGGGCACCGGCCGTTCGCCGGCGACAACATCCTGTCGCTCGCCCGGGCCATCACCGACGGCGCGGCCCGACCCCTCCACGTGGTGCGTCCGGACGCCGACCCGAACCTCGTGCACACGATCGAACGCGCGATGTCCCGCGATCCGCGGCAGCGGCACGCCGACGCCCAGTCGATGCGGGCCGCGGTCCTCGGAACGCCCGGTCCCCCGACGAGGGCATTCACGCCCAGCACATCCGTTCACCCGCCGGCACCCGAGCGTCGGCGACCCGGGAGAACCGGCGTGATCATCGCCGCCGTCGCCGCTCTACTGGTGGCTGCCGCCGTGGCGGCACTGGCCATCGCGTCGCAGAATCAGAACGGCACCGTCGTTCCGGGCCCGAGCACCACCGCCGTCGCCCCGCCCCCGGCGCCCGTGTCTCCGCCGAGCGGCACCGTCGACGTCGAACCCGTCGCACCGGCGCCGCCGGCCGACGCCCCGAAGACCGGTCCGGGAAACAGCAACGGCAACAACGGGAACGGCAAGACCAAGGACAAGGACAAAGACAAGGACGGCAACTGACCTGATCGGTCCCGCGGTTGGGGCGTGCGCCCATCAGGAGCCGCGACGCGCGTCCACCGCGGCCCGGACGGCGGGCGCGACATCGGTCGCGAACTTCCTGATCTGGTCGAGGTCGTCGCCGTCGGTGCCGAAGACGAACGTGTCCATTCCCGTCTCCACCACGAGGTCCGTCAGTTGGCTCACCCATTGCTCGGCGTTGCCGTGGAACAACGTGTCCGACCGTGTGTCGCTCACCCGCCCGAACACGTTGTAGACGCGCACGATCGACGCGGGATCGCGGCCTGCGTCCGCAGCACCCGCGTCGATCTTCGCGTGCATGCCCGGCAGAACCTCCGGCGGGAAATAGGAACTCGACGGCACCCACCCGTCGGCGGAGCGCCCCAGCGCATGCAGCAACCGTGGTCCGCCGACGCCGAGCCAGATGCCCATCGGGTGTGCCGGGGCGGGCCCGGGATGCACGCCGTCGAGGCGGTAGTGCGTGCCCTCCGATCGGACGGCCCGCTCACCCGACCACATCAGGCGGATGACCTGCACGGCCTCCCGCAGTGCGGTCGCGGCCTGCACTGGCGTGCGGACGTCACCACCCATCGCCCCGATCGCCTCCCAGAACGCGCCCGCACCCAACGCCAGTTCGAACCGGCCTCCCGACATGACATCCAGGCTGGCCGCGGCCTTCGCCATCACCGACGGGGGTCGGAGGGGCAGGCATGCGACGTCGGGAAACACCCGCACCCGCTCGGTCCGCGCCAGCAGCATGCCCATCAGCGACCAGCAGTCGAGGAATTTCGCCTGGTACGGGTGATCTTGAACGCCGATCAGGTCGAGTCCGGTGTCGTCGGCGAGCGCGGCGAGTTCGAACGTGTTGGCCAGCAACTCCACCGTCGGGGTGACGAACACCCCGAACTGCGGGGTCCTGCCGTAGTCGGTCATGGTGGCGTCCCTTCTCGGATCGCTGGACTCCCCCTTCGATCATCCAACACCGTGGCCGCCGGGAACACCCGGTCTGCGGCCCGGCATAGTGGGTTCATGACAGACGACACGAAAGACGCTCCCGCACCCGACGTCCGGGACGCGCCCGAACACCACCGCTTCGACATCCGTGTCGCTGACGAGCTGGCCGGGTTCACCGAATACCTGGACCACGAGAATCAGCGGATCTTCTTTCACACCGAGATCGGCGATCAGTTCGCGGGCCGTGGCCTGGCCAGCATCCTGATCCGCAGCGCGCTGACGGAGACCGTCGGGGGCGGCAAGCGGATCGTGCCGATCTGCCCGTTCGTCGCCCGCTACCTCGAGAAGCACGACGACTTCGCCGACGACGTCGACCCGGTCACCCCGGACGCGATCGAGGCGGTGCGGCACCGGCAGCGCTGATCAGGGTGCGCCGTCGGCGCCGCGCGCCTCCTCGAGCTGCCGGATGAGGGTCGCGGCGTCGTACGGCCCGCTGTGCCGGGTGAGGTCGGCGCCCGTCGAACCGAGGTAGAACGTGGGGGTCCCCCGGAAATCGCTCGACTCGGCGTCGAGTTCGTCGTCGTCGACGCGGTGACCGTACGTGCCTTTGCGGATGTCGTCCTCGAACCGGTCCATGTCGAGCCCCAACTCGGCCGCGTAACCGAAGATCTCGTCCTCGGCGAGGGCGTCGCTGTTCGCGAACAGGTGGTCGTGCATCTCCCAGAACCGGCCCTGGGCGGCCGCCGCCTCACTTGCCTGGGCGGCGAACCGGGCGTGCGGATGGACGGCGTCGAGCGGGAGATGCCGGAAGACGTAGCGGAGTTCGTCCCCGAAATGGGCCCGCACGTCCCGGATGCTGCCGGTGGCCTTGCTGCAGAACGGGCATTCGAAATCGCCGTACTCGACGAGGGTGAGCGGCGCATCCACCGGCCCGCGCACGTGATCGCGGCCGGTGGCGACGGACCGGAGCAGGGTGAGTCCGGCCGCCTCCGTCGGCGGGTGCACCCAATCCGAGATCCGGAACCGCGCCCACCCGAGGACGGTGGCGATGACGGCCGCCGTCAGGACGCCTACCCGGGCGTCGTTGGCCAGTTCGGGCGAGTCGATGGCCAGGTCGACGATGAACAGCGAGATCGTGAAACCGATGCCGGCCAGCGCGCTGCCGCCGGCGATCTGCGACAGACTCAGCCCGGGCGGCAGACTGCCGGGCCGCAGCTTCGAGAACAACGCGGTGGCCGCGGTGATGCCGACGAGCTTGCCGACCACCAGGCCGAGCACGATGCCCCACGCCAGCGGAGACCGGGCCGCGTCCGTCAATGTCTGCCCGGTGATGACCACGCCGGCATTGGCGAGCGCGAAGATCGGGACGACGAGGAACGCGGTGTAGGGCTGGTAGAAGCGCAGCAGCCGTTCGTTGACGGACACCGCCCGCAGCACCCCGAGCTGTGCGGCGCGGGCGTAGTCGGAGTTCGGTGACTGCCGGAACGCCCTTGTGAGCTCACCGGCCCGCTCCACCTCGCTGCGCCGCGGCGGATACACGGGCAGGATCAGCGCGATCAGCACACCGGCAAGGGTGGGGTGGACGCCCGACTCGTAGAACGCGACCCACGTGCCGGCCGCGACGACGAAGTAGACCACGCCCCGCCACACCTCGAGCTTGCGCAGCTTGAGGATCAGCAGCAGCCCGACGCACCCGAGGAGCAGCGGTCCGAGCCGCAGGTTGTCGGTGTAGAAGAAGGCGATGATGGCCAGGGCGCCGATGTCGTCGGCCACCGCCAGCGTCAGGATGAACACGCGCAGCCGGGCGGGGCATCGGGGTCCGACGAGGGCGAGTGCGCCGAGCACGAACGCCGTGTCGGTGGAGACGACGACGCCCCACGCACTGGCCTCGGCCCCGGTGGGGTTGAGGAGCAGGAACAGGACGGCGGGCAACGCGAGCCCCGCGATCGCGGCGAGCAGCGGCACGGCGGCGCGGGCGCGGTCGGTGAGCTCGCCGATCGTCAGCTCGCGTTTCACCTCCAGCCCGACGACGAAGAAGAACAGCGTCATCAACCCGTCGTTGACCCAGTGCTTCAGGTCGAGACCGATGCTGTAGTCGCCGATCTGGATGGTCACCGGGGTGTGCCAGAACGACTCGTACGAATCACCGATGTTGGCCCACACCAACGCGAGGATCGTGGCGACGAGGAGGAAGCCGGCCGACAACTTGTCGTCGTCGGTGTCGTCGCGGATCAGGGCCAACCGCGCCGACAGTCGGCGAAGTGTGGTGGGGCTGCTCTGCTCGACCGTCATCTGGTCCTCCCTCACCTTCTCGACCGCTGGCCAGCCTAATGCCGTGACGCTCGAGGCGCCCAGCTGTCCGGAGAACCCCGATCCGGCCGCGATATCATCCCGCCATGGGATCGAAGCGGGGTAGGAATCCAGGCCAGAAGCGCGCGGCAAAACAGCAGGCACGCCAGCGGAGGAACCGCTCGACACCTGTGCCGATGTTTCCCACTCCCGCCGTCGACCCGGCGCTCATCGACAACTTCGTCCAGTGGCTGCACACGGGCGATCTTCCGGTGGATACGGATCTCTTCGGGCACCTCGTGGAGTCGACACTCACCAACCTCGCACGCGGCCGCCGCGGATTCCGCGCCACCGGCTGGCTCCCCGCGGACGCGCACACCCTGCTCGATGTCGCCGATCAAGTAGCGGCAGAAGCCACTGACGACGTCGAGGACGTCGCCATGGCGATCGTCGCCTCGGCCCTGACCTTCCTCAACTATCTCGACGAAAACCAGCTGTGGACCGGCACCGAGGACAATCTCATCCATTGCATCGAGGACCTCGTCGAATTCCTCGAGCCGCAACCACCCATCCTCCTTCCCGAAGACATCGCGCTTCCCGCCGTGGACGAAGATGACGAGCTTCGCGCACTCGCCTCGCTTCCGGTGATCACGACCCTTGCCGCACTGGTCGGGTGGGTCGGCACGGGCGCGCCCGTCACCTCCACCAAGGTGCCCAAACCCGTCTCACTTCCGGATCTCGCTCACGCATTGGGTATCGATCTCGCCGTCGACTCCGACGGGTTTCCGCGTGCGCGGAAAATCCGTTCGATGCGCGACGTACCCGAAATGCTGGAGTATTGGGAAACCGCGGAAGAGATCGGCCTGATCACCGTCAACTCCACGCGGGCGGTCCCCGGACCGAACGCGGAGCTGATCACCGAACGCTCAACCCGCGCGCTGCCGCTGGTTCGGGCGGCTGTCACCGAATACGTCCGCAGGCAACTCGTCACGGGTCAACGTCATCCACTCGACCCCACTCATCTCACCGATATCGTGGTGATTCAAGTGATCTTGGCGGCGATGACAGCAGAGCCGACTGCCAGCCCGGAAGACGTTCCGTTCGACGACGAGCAATCGCTGATGGATGACTTCGTCTACGACCGTTTGGACACGCTGGTGGAACAGAAGTTGCTCACCAAGGATGGCGCATACCGAGTTCCGGCCGCGCTGCGGCCTGCCGTCCTTCATGCCGTCCAACTCGCGAGTTCAGAAACCGAGTTTGCATCTTCCGAAGTCGTGGATTCACAAGTTACCGTGCGGATCTCATTGGAAGGCACACACATTCCAATCTGGCGTCGCATTCGACTCGACGCCACACTTCCGCTCGCCGCTCTCCATGACATCGTCCAGTCGGCGTTCGGGTGGGAAAACTCTCATCTCCACGAGTTCTCCGCCGGACCGGCGTACTCGGGCGGCAAAGTGTTCATTCCCGCCGCCGACATCGCGCACCGTGATGTCTTGGGTACTGCCGTCCCGGAGGAGGAGGTCGCGGTCGGTTTGTTGCTCAGCTCGGTCGGCGACTGTCTCACCTACCTGTACGACTTCGGTGACGACTGGATCCACCACATCGAGGTCGAGTCGGTCGACAACCCTGCACCTGACTCCCCTGCCGCGCTCTGCCTCGATGGACACAACATGGCGCCCTACGAAGATTCCGGCGGGCCGTGGGGCTGGGCTCACAAGATCGAAGCCAGCGCTGACCCGCGTCACGAGGAACACTCGGAGATCCGGGAGTGGCTCGGCCTTCGCCCAGGTCAGCAACTCGATCCGACATCGTTCGATCGAGACCGGGTGAACAGAGCCTTGGAGACGTTGTTCGCGTAAAGGGAGCACCCGCGTCGGTGTCCGCACCACGGGCGGACACCGAGTCAGACGTAGTTCTCGAGAACGAACTGTGTAAATCCCTTGCGGATCAGGCGCACGGCCTGCTTCTGCCCCTGGCGCAGCACGGACTTCGGCACCCACACCTTCGGTTCCACCGCCATCGTGAGTTGAACCGACGTCCCGCGTGGTGTGGGGACCAGTCGGTACTCCCCTTCCTGGCACTTCTGCTTCTCGCTCTCGAGAAGCGTCCACGACATGTGCTCGTCGCCGATCCACTTGTGCTCGGCGAGCTGAGTGTCCGAGACACCGAGAACGGCGAGCGTCATACGCACGGTGCGGGGGCGTCCGTCGTCGAACCGGGACTCGACGACCACCTTCTTGTGCACCGCCGACCACTCGGGGATGCGTTCGACATCCACCAGCGCGGCCATGACCTGTTCGGGGCTCGCCTCGATCTCGAACTCGCCTGATACCGACAACGCCATCTAGTTAGTCTCCTCGTTTCCGGGTGCGCCTACGTGAGTGGCATTGCGTCCTCCAGCACGCTTTGCCACTCACCTGACCTACAGTTCGGACGCGTAGCGCTCCAGCATGGCAGCAAGTTCCCCGGGGCGCGCGAGTGCCGCGAGATGTCCCGAGTCGATGACCTCCGGTGCGATGCCCAGCCGCTCCCGGACGATCCGCTGCATGAAGTCGAGCGGGAACAGCCGATCACGGCTGCCTGCCACGACCCGCGTCTTCACGAACGGCCACGCCTCCGCCTGCCACACCGTCCCGAACGGAGTATCGGACATGACCGGCTCTTCGTGGCTGAACGCCTCCTCCGTGACGTCGTCGGGCACGTCGTGGAAGAACAGCGCCCGCAGGTCGTCGGGCGCGTCCGGGTCGCGGCCCTCCAGGAGGTCGAACGCCCGCTTCGCCTCCGGCTGACCGGTGGTCTCCCACCACCTCCCCGGCGCCTCCCCCGGCGCGGGCAGCATCGGCGCCACCAGCACGAGCAGGTCGACGTCGACCTCGCCGCGCTGACAGACGATCGCCGCGGTGAACGCGGACATGGACTGCGCGACCAGCACGATTGCCCCCTCGACGTCCTCGACCGCATCGACGACGACGTCGGCGAACTCGTACTGGCCCGCGTCGTCGTCCCCGTACGGCAGGTCGACGGCGATCACCGAGTGCCCGCTCCCCTCCAGGATCGGCGCGACGCGGTGCCAGTACCACGAGTCGGAGCCGGCGCCGGGCAGCAGAACGAAGGTTGCGGGCATCTCGACTCATCTCCTGTTCCGGGACACGAACGGGTCGAGTCGAGCCTAAGCGCTACGTGAGCGGGAATGCGCGTCCGAGGACACTTTGCCGCTCACCTGTGGGAGTGAAACGGCAGCGCCGCCCGGGGCGATACACACCATAGATCGGACGAGTCGATCCGATCGTGCCGGGAACGACCACACACGACGAGAACCGAGCTGACATGTTCACCAACCATCTCTTCGGCGGAATGACCGAACAGGAAATCGACATCGAGATCGCCGACGAGTTGGCGGCCTGACGCAATTCCCCCGTACGTGAGTGGCGCCGCGCTCCCCGGCACACCGTGCCGCTCACGTACGAATCGCGTTCATGCTCAGCGCCGGTCGGCCGGTTCGCCCCTCCGCACGGCAGCCATCGCCAGCCGCTCGAGATCGTCCGCGGAGTATCCCGGCCAGCCGTGCAGGATCCGGCGCCACCGGTCAGGGACCGCCGACGCACCCCACCGGGCACCGAGCAACCCACCCGCGATCGCCGCGGTGGTGTCGGTGTCGTTGCCCGCCCGGACGGCCCGCTCGAGGGCCAGCCGAAGGTGATGCGGCCCCGAATCGTCGGCGCCGCTGATCGCCCACCACGCCGTCTGCAGGGCGTGGACCACCCAGCCGTTCTTCGGGAAGTCGGCGGGTGTGCCGCGTTCCGCCCGGTCGAGCAGCGGTCCCCAGTACTCTCCGACCTCGGCCGGCGCCACCTGCAGGTATCCCCGGACCCCGTCGAACGTCCCGAACAGCACCGCGTGCCGGATCGCGTGGGACCACAGCCGGCACGCCTCTCCGGCGCGCTGATCGTCGTGAGTGAGGGCGCCGATCTGGAACGCGGCCTCGGCGCACGCCTCGGCGTCGTCGAGATACGCCAGCGCGACCGGCGCCGTCCGCATCAGCGAACCGTTACCGCCCTTCCTCCCCGTGATGCTGCGCGCCCGCTCCTGCATGGCCGCGGCCGAGCGGTCGCGGGCCGACAGCACGGCGCGCGTCTGATTGCCGACGTCGGGCGGATTCGAATCGATCCACCGAACGAACTGCGCAGCAACGGCATCCAGCCCATCACCCCGGCCGATGTCCACTCCCGACGCTGCCACCTCCGCGACGGCGACGGCCATCGACGTGTCGTCGGTCCACTCCCCCGGCGCCCAGTCGAACATGCCGCCGCCGACCATGTCGATCACCGCATCGGCCGCCGGGATGGTGAACTCGTATCCCGCCCCGAGTGCGTCGCCCGCAGCGGTGGCGATCAATACGCCTGCGGCCCGGTCGGTCTGACGTTCGGTCAGCTCCACAAATCCCCCTTGAATCGAATTTGCTCCAAGGTTAGATCATTACCGCTCCAACTTGCAAGGCTTCTACGTGTCGGCAGGTCGGCGTAGCGTCACGTAAACATTGTCGACGGAGGAGTGCTCATGTCGGGCGAACTGTCGTTCTTCGAACTGGGTGTGGCCAACACGGAGCAGGGCCGAAAGTTCTACTCGGCGTTGTTCGGCTGGGAATTCGAATCCGGACCCGGCGGATCGGGTTATTCGATCACCACCCCGAACGTCCCGGGCGGGATCCACGGCGGCGACGAGGGCGCCGGCCCCTACGTCTTCTTCCAGGTGCCGGACCTGGACGCCGCGGTCGAGCACGTGCTGGCACTCGGCGGCACGATCGATGCGGTGGATCTCGGCGAGGATCCGGAGTCGGCGGCGAAATTCGGACGATTCAAGCTGTGCCACGACGACCAGGGGTCCGCATTCGGTCTGCACCAACCACCCTCCGGCAGCTGAATCAGCGCGCCAGGAACGGAGATTCCCAGGCGCGCTGATTCGGATCGATCGGTTACGGCTCGTTCGGCGAGTCGCCCCCGCCCTCGTCACCGCTGTACGTAGCCGGTTGCGGCAGTCCGTCCTCGGGGCCGTCGCACCAATTGTCGTACTGGTTGTACGGTTCGGCACCCCACGCCGGGACGTTGTTCTCGTACGGTTCCGCCCAGTCGTCACAACCCGCCGGGCCGTACGGCGGAACGCCGGGAGGCAGAGGCGCAACATTATTGGGCGCCCGCACGGGTACGGCTACTGAGTCGAGCGCGTCACCCCAGGCGACACCGGATGTTCCCAAACCGATCGAGGCCGCGAACACAGCGACCGCAGCCAATCTCATGCCGACCTTCATCGTTGCCTCCCATAGGTGAATAACGCTGCCTAAGGGCTGTACCCAAAGACAACGTAAACAATCCTCGAAGCGCGAATTTCGTGGATGAAATTCGACCGACGGTCGGTTTCGGTTCACGACCCAGCCACACGACGGCACGGGCCTCGTGTGAACGATTCCGTCGAATCAGGGATTGACCGTCCGGCCCTGGTCGTCGTTGACCGGCGGCTGCTGCGCGGAAAGCCCGTCCTCGGGACCGTCGCACCAGTTGTCGAACTGGTTGTAGGGATCGCTGCCCCACGCCGGGACGTTGTTCTCGTACGGTTCCGCCCAGTCGTCGCATCCGATCGGACCGTTCTGCGGGAATCCGGGTGGCATCGGCTGAATGACATCCGGCCGACGCACCGGCACCGCCGAGTCGAGACTGCCGCCCCAGGCGACACCGGATGCTCCCAAACCGATCGAAGCCGCGAACACTGCCACCGCGGCCACCCTCCTACCCATTCTCATGATTGCCTCCGTTGGTTTCATGGCCTCCCCCGGTGCGGTACCCAGAAACCCGGAAAACAATCCTCGACGAGGGTGTTTCGTCCAGAAAATTCGACGATCAGTCGGTTTCGGGGCGGCAGCGCACGTACATCTCGGTCACCGACGTCAGCACCTGCTTGCCCGATCCATTGAGAATCTCCGTCGCGACGGTCACCAACGCCCGTCCACGACCGTCGCGCTGCACGTCCTCGATCAGCAGGTTTCCGGTCAGCACGTCCCCCGGCCGCACCGGCCGGAGAAAGTTGACGTCACGCATCCGGCTCCCCGCGATGACACTCCAGCGGGCGTAGAGAGTGGTCGCCGACAGCCGCTGGCACACTGCGATCGTGTGCACACCACTCGCGATGAGACCACCGAAATAGCCCTCATCTGCGGATTCGCGGTCGATGTGGAACGACTGCGGATCCCACTGCCCCGCGAACTCGAGCACCTCGTCCTCGGTCACCGTGTACGAGCCCAGCTCGAACTGCTCGCCGACCCCGAGGTCGTCCGCATAGACGACGTCACACTTGCTGTCCACCACAAACCGTCCGATCATTCGCTCGTGCCTCCACGAACACGGAGACTCCGTCGAGGATATGACCGCACAACGGATGCGGCGACAGCGCCCTGCTTCCGGCCTCAGGAAGGGCGGTCGTCAGTTCTCGTCGTACCGCGGCCACCCCGGAAACGGAGCAAGCGTCGGGTACGGGGCGTCGTGCGGGAGGTTCACCTTCTGCGGACGCACATCCCTGGCATCGGGCATCCGCGAGTCGCACTCACGATCAGCTTCGATGCTGGCGGTCGCAGGTTGGTGGTGACGGATCGTCCATCCAGCGAACATGTCCTGCGCAGGTGCCCGCTCGGGTCCAACTGAATCAAGGGCAACACTGTCCACGACAGACGTGGTTGGTGCAACTAACTCGATCTCCTCGGTTCCGACGGACGTGGACCCGATGTTGTAATACTTGCCGTCGTCGCCCAATCTCGTGACCGCGTAGTCTCCCGTGCACACGGTCGCAAACCATCCCCTCGGAGTTGGCGACAGCCATAGAAGGTGTTCGAACTGGGTCCCTGTGTACCGGGCGACAGGCTGGCTGCTTCTGCCGCCGTAGTTCCAGCGTCCTACCTGAGCGGCCGTCGCGTCGAGGAATCCCGGGTAACCTTTCTCCACGCTGTGAGTGCCAAGTGCGATGTAGTAGGACTCCAAATATGCCCTGACAACAGTTGATTCGCGGCTTGCGAGATCGATCCCCGGTTCCGCAGTCCATCGGAAATTGAAACCGATGTTGTCCGGCACCACGTACGCGGCCGACAGTTCTGCGGGCATTGGCTGATCACGAGCCTCACTACCTGCCTCACACCCAGTCAGGGTCGCGACGACCAACACCATCGTCACAAGACGCGCCCTCATCGACCGGGCGCCGGAGTCAGAACTTCATCACGACCACCATTCACGGCAATCGTGAACGAGTCGATGTCCACCAGGCCGGCATTGACGATGTAACCGTTGAGTACTGCTTGTAGAACCGGCAGAGAGCGTTCCGGCTCAACTGACGCAATCTCATCGAAGCTCTTCAGCGGACCGCCCGGGCCTTCAGTGAAGGAATCGAGTCGCGGGAACGGGTCGAGAACTCCCCCGTTCTGTTGCTGAAGCCCGAGCGCGATTTGGTAGTAATGCTGAGCAAGGCTCGTTTCGTATGTGACCTCGCCGTTTGCCTTGACAATAGCCTCTGGAACCGAGCCCAGCACAGCGCTCTTGAAGGTTGGGTCGGCTAGGTCCATGCCAGTGGAAAGAAAGGGACCGACCGCAGGGATGAACTCGACGCCCTTACCAATCGCGGTACGAATGGTGTCGTACGCAACGCCCTTACTTTCGAATCCTGCCGAGTTTTCCGAGGTGGCGTCGCCCAGCCGGTCGTTGAACTCGAGATCAAGACCCTTGTCGACCACTCCCTGCAAGCGCCCCGCCCAGCTACCGTATTCCTGAACCCAGTTGTGCGGATCATGGTCACCGACCGCCCACGCCTGCTCGAGTTGTGCGGACATCCCGAATGCCTGCGCATTGAGATATGCCGCGGCATCAGCATTCGAATCGATCACCGAGAACAATCGAGAGGCATTGTCGATGCCGAATCCGTGGCTGCCGGGCGGCCCCGCGAATCCATTGTTTCCGGTGAATTCTTGTGGAGCACCCACCATTTCAGCAACGTAGGGAGCCACTACCTTACCCAAGGCCTGCGTAATTTCGGGGTTCACCTCGCCGATGGCCTGGCCTTTCATCCCGGGGATGTCGAGCAGTTCGGCGTCTTTGGCGGCGAGGATCTGTGCCAGCCCGAAGGCCGATTCACCGGCTTGTCGCGATCGGAACATCTCTCCGGGGTCCGACGGGTCGGAGGGCCTGGCGTCGTCGGCGATCCAGTCGAACATCCCGGCGACGTTCTGTTCGCCGCCCTCGGCCCAATCGCGTTGGAGCAGCGGCATGATGACGTCGTCGCGGTTGTAACCGGTCGGCATGCCTTCACCGGACAGGATGTTGTGGACGGCGGCATGGTCGCGGCCACCGACCCCGACCATGTCCTGCAGGAGTGTGTCGACGCCGTCGCGGCGCAGAACGTTGTGGTCGAAGGAGTCTCCGATCAGCAGACTCTTGTCGTTCGTGGCCGACGCGATCTCGCCGGCACGGGAGAGAAGATTCTCGCTCAGCTCGCTGCCCTGCTGAACGGCAGGGTCTGCGAGTCCGAACGCCTTGGTGAATCGCGCCAGGTCGTGGCCGTTGTTGACGACCGTCGACGGCTGCGGGGCGTCGTTCGCACCCTTCGTGAGGTTGCCGGTCGACGTCACCGGCCCCTCGAACAGCCCACGAAGGCTTTCCGGGATATGACTCCGTCCGCCGACGTCACCGGCCGCACTGCCGACGTTGTAGTTCGACACGACGGCGAGGCCGTTGGACAGCGCGCTCGCGGCCTCCGTGCGACCGTTCTCGGTGTACTGCTCGGACAGTGCGAGGAAGCCGTCCTTGCCGGCCGCAGCGTAGAACTGCTGGAGGAAATCCATCGTTCCCTGCGGAACGTCGGCGACCTTGCCGCCGTCGGCCAGCGTCTTCACTTGCGCGGGGGTGAGCCCGGCGGCGGCGATCTCCCGGGTAACGCGGTCACGGACGTCCTGCGGAATGTCGGAACCGCCCCGCGCGACCTGCTCGCCCAACTCGGTGCCCTCGTGACCCGACAGGCCCGACGACGCGGGGGCGCTCGCGGCGACGGCCCCGAGGGCCTCCCGGATCGCCGTCGCCATGTCCCGATCGGCGTTGTCGAGTTCCGTCAGGGCCCCATCGAGCCGGCTGCGCCAGTACTCCATCAGGTCGGCGTACTCGGCGGCTTCAGCCTCACTCATCGTCTTCGGCTGACTGACGATCTGCCAATCGTCGGAGACGGTGAATCCGTCGGTCGCCGCCTTGTCGACCACGGTGGCGACATAGTCTCGCGCGTGACCGAGGCGATCGGCCCCGCCCACCAGGGCGGTCGACAGATCCTCCAGATCGTCGGCGAGCCGACGGATTTCCGCCCGCTCGGTGTTCGCCCGCTGCTCGGCAGCCGCCTGCGACGGACCGCGCCAGTCGTCGTGGAGGCCCAGATCCGCGACGACCCGATAGACGTCCTCGGCCCGGCTTCGCGTGTCTTCGGCGGTCCGACCGATTTCCTCGCCCGCTGACCTCAGGTCCTGCGGGTTCCAGACGTGCAGTTGCGACCTACGCGGAATCACAGCTCTCCCATCGCCGACAGCTGCGAAGCGAACGTCGTGTCGGTGACGTCGTAGTTCTCGGCCCCGTCACCCGCGATGAACGCCATCTCGTCGATGCGGCTGGCTGCGACTCCGAGCGCGGACGCGAGAATGTCGCCGGCGTCCCGGCACGCGGCGGAAGTGTCGGACCCCTCGACGGCCCGGCCCGCGCTGTCGAAGCTCCGCCGGCCGCCGAGCGCCTCGACCTCACGGGCGATGGCGCCGAGCGAATCGGACATCGCACGGAGCATGTCGGGGTCGACCTTGACGACCGTGACGTCCGGTCCGCCGAGCACTGGCGGCAACCCTGGGATGCTGGCCAGCGGAGGCTGCGTCGCACCTGGGCCGTCCAGTGAGCCGATGACACTGTCCGGCCACGTCATATCGCCCTCTGACATCGACTTTTCCCCCTGTTGTCTGCATCGAGGTCCACCCCTGGACCCCGGCCACCGAGACGCTCGGCGACCGTGGAGAGAATAGCGGACCCCGCCCACACGGACGCATGACCACAACACGGTTGTGCACCGGTTCGGCGGGTACACAGATTGGGAATGGCACGAACCGGGTATCGAGACGAGATGGCCATCACCGATATCAAGGAGTACAGCCACCTCACCGAGGCGGACGTGGAGGCGCTGGGCGCGGAACTCGATGCGATCCGGGCCGACATCGAGGAGTCCCGCGGCGCCCGCGACGCGCGGTACATCGACCGGACGATCAAGCTGCAGCGGTCGCTGGCGATTGCGGGCCGGGTCGTCCTGTTCGGCAGCCGGAAAAGACCGGCGTGGCTCCTGGGTACCGCGTTGCTGGGTGCGGCGAAGATCATCGAGAACATGGAACTCGGCCACAATGTCATTCACGGCCAATGGGATTGGATGAACGATCCCGAAATCCACTCGTCGAACTGGGAGTGGGACAACACGTGCCCCTCCTCGGGGTGGAAGCACTCGCACAACTACGTGCACCACAAGTTCACCAACATCGTGGGACTCGACAGCGACGTCGGTTACGGGATTCTGCGGATGACCCGCGATCAGAAGTGGTCGCCCGTCTACCTGGCGCAGCCGTTCTACAACGTGCTGCTGGCGTTGCTGTTCGAGTGGGGTGTCGCGCTGCACCACCTGGACGTGGAGAGCATCCGGCGCGGCGACTACGACCGCGCCGAAACCCTCCGCAACGCGAAGGAGGTGGGCCGGAAGATCGCGCGGCAGGTCGGCAAGGACTACGTGGTGTTCCCGGCGCTGACCGGACCGGCGTGGAAGAGCACTCTCACGGCGAACGTCACGGCCAACGTGATCCGGAATCTGTGGGCCTACGGTGTCATCTTCTGCGGCCACTTCCCCGACGGTGCCGAGAAATTCACCGAGGAGGAATTCGACCAGGAGACCAAGGCCGAGTGGTATCTGCGTCAGATGCTGGGCTCGGCGAACTTCCACGCGGGCCCGGTGCTCGCGTTCATGAGCGGCAACCTCTGCTACCAGATCGAGCACCACGCGTTCCCGGATCTGCCCAGCAACCGCTACGCGGAGATCGGCGTGGAGATGCGGGCGTTGTGCGACAAGTACGACCTCCCGTACACGACGGGTTCGCTCCCCCACCAGTACGGGCTCACCCTGCGCACCATCTTCAAACTCGCCCTGCCCAACCGCTTTCTGTCGGCGTCCGCGGACGACGCACCGGAGACGGCGTCGGAACTGCGCTTCCGCATCCGGGGTGGAATGAAGGAAGTGTTCGGGGTCGACCCAGCGACCGGTACACGGCGCGGGCTGCGCACGGCGCTGGCGATGATCCGTAACTGACTAGGACGTCCACGCGTACCGGAAGCGTTGCGCGACCTCGTCGACCGGTTTGTCCCGGTACTCGGCGTGCTCGTAGCGCTTGACCGCCGCCAGCGCTTCGACGATCAGCGGACCGAACAGGTCCCGCGCGAGTGCCGAGGATTCGAATGCCCCGAGCACGTCGGACGGCAGGGTCGGGAGGTGGTCGACGGCGTGCGCGCCTGCCAGGTTCGCCGGGTCGACCGACACCTCGTCCGGTAATGGAAACGCACCGGCGATCCCGTCGTGGGCGGCGCCGAGAACGGCGGCGCCGCTCAGGTACGGGTTGGCGGAAGGGTCGACGGGTTTGATCTCGAGGTTCGCACCGTGCGGGTTCCCGGCGGTGTCCGTGCACAGGCGGACCGCTGCCTCGCGGTTCTCCAGCCCCCAACAGCGCGACACCCCCGACCACATCCCCGGACGCAACCGCAGATGCGACAGCGCCGATCCGGCGAGAACCGCCGTGAACTCGGGTAGCGCCCGCAGGATCCCGGCGATCGCGGCGCCACCGGCGGCCGTCAGCCCGTGTGGGCCCGGACCTCCGGACAGGATCGGCCGATCGTCCTCGGCGAACGACACGTGCTGGTGGGCGCCGTTTCCCGCACCGCCCGCGACGGGCATGGGCGAGAACGACGCCCGCATACCCTGGGCGCGCGCGGTCCGGCTGATCAATGCGCGGGCCAGCACCACGTCGTCGGCCGCCGTGACGGGATCGGCGGGGGTGAGCGACACCTCGAACTGGTTGAGCCCGGCCTCGGCGTGGACCTGTTCGATCGGCAGTTCGGCCGCCGCTGCCGCGGCGAGCAGTCGTGCGAAGAATTCGTCGTGTGCGAGAACGGCGTTCAGTCCGTACGCGGACCATTCTTCGGCCGTCGCCGCGGCGAACAGCGTGAACTCGATCTCGTGGCCGATGCGCGCGCTCAGCCCGGATTCCGCGAGCCGCGCCGTCACCCGCCGCAGCGCATCCCGGGTGCAGGCGAGCGACGGCGTTCCGTCCTGCTCGGTGAGGCACGCCGGCGCCCAGTACGTGCCGCCGCCCAGGTTTCTCACGTCGTCGGCGTCGATCCGCAGCCGAAGGTCGCCCACCACGGAGAAGGACGGCGTGAACGCGAGGTGGTCGTCGATGCAGAACACACTCCAGCTCGGCGAGGCGCCCGCACCGGCGCCGACGAACGCGGACAGTCTCGACGCGGGCAGCACCTTCGCCCGGGAGACCCCGGCCATGTCGACGATCGAGCCGACGATGCGGTCGGTGGGGCCGAAGCCGTTCTGTGCGCCGCGCATCAGTGCCTCGCCACCACCCCGGTCATGCACCGAGCAGCTGGTGCGCTCGCAGACCGACGTACAGTTCGGCGGCGTCGATGGGGTCGGCGAAATCGCGTCCCGTCAGCGTGTGGATTCGGCGCAGCCGGTAGAGGACGGTGTTGCGGTGGTAATGCAGCTGGGTGGCCGCCGCGGTCGTGGAGCCGCGGCAGGAGAACCAGGCGTCGAGGGTGGCGAGCAGGCTTTCCTGTTCCTCCGGGGGCAGCGCCAGCACCGGTCCGAGGATCTGGTTCGACGCGAGCTTCCCGGCGTCGGGAACACTGACCAGGAGCAGCGACACCGGCACCGACTCGTAACGGGTGACGGTACCTCCGCTGTGCCCCGCGCAGCGGCGGGCGATCCGCGCCTGCTCGACTGCCCGGCTCGTCCCGCCCGGACGTCCGAACGCCGAGCTGACCCCGATCCGTCCGTGACCGGTGCGGCCCAGGACGTCCAGTGCCGAATCGAGGACCTCGGCGGTGGCGGCCCACAGCAGCCCGACCCGGCCGTCGACCTCCGTGTCCCACACCGAGTCGACCCCTGCACCGCGAAGGTCCGACTGGACGACGTCCGCTGCGGACGGGGACGCCGCCGCCTCGACGGACACGACGAGGAATGTGCTGTTCTCCGGAATCCGGAACGTGCGGAGGGCGTCGGCGGCGCCGGCCGGGTTGGCGGCATGGTCGCCGAACAGGGTGCGGATCAGCCGGCCCCGCGACTCGGCGTCCTCGCGGGCCCGCAGGTCGGCGGTCTCCCGGTAGGCCTCCGCGGCGCTGTCCGAGTAGACGTCCACCAGCGCCCACACCTGAGCGGCCATGTCGAGCAGCGCATTGGTGGCGCGTCCCTCCGAGCGGTTCATCAGTTCGTCCCAGATCAGGCGGCCACCGAGCCGGAACGCGTGGAGCAGCGCCGCGAGCGGCACCCCCTGTTCCGCCTTCAGCTGCCCGGCCGCACGCGCCGCCTCCAGCCGGATCGGCGCACTGCCCGCGAGGTTGCCCAGCATCGCCGTCAAGTTGTCGACGCACGCCGCGTACAACTGCTCCGGGGTGAGGAGGGTCGCCTCCACGTAGCCGTGCTCGGCCGACAGGATGCGCGAGACGAGTTCCTCGGACAACTGGTCGACCGACTCCAGCATCGAGCCCAGAAGCTCGGTGGGCGACGGCGCGACATCCGGGCTGACAGTCATCCGGCAAGACTATCGACCCGACGAAGTCCACGCCATCCCCCTTTTTGTGCGACGGCATAGCCCCGGTGGTCACATTGACAGCCGCGGCCTATGGCGCAGCGCCCGCAACGGGGACGAGAATCGGTGTTCTACGCCACAGAAATCTTCCCATCCGTGGCGCGGTCCACCATGTACTCGACCCGAGCGGAGCTGTCCACCGTGAGCACTTCAGAACCCGAGGCCACCTCCCCCCACCCGGAGGTCGATGCGGCCCTCGCCGACCTCGCCGAGGGCGAGAAGACCTGGGCCGACCTCACCCTCACCGACCGCCGAACACTCCTCGACAAGGTGCACGACCTCACCGTGCAGCACGCCGCCGACTGGGTGGACGCCGCGGTCGCGATCAAGGGCCTGGACCCGAAGTCGCCGCTGGTCGGCGAGGAATGGATGTCCGGACCGTACCCGCTGGCCACCGGCACCGCGGCACTGTCCGCGAGCCTGGCGAAGCTCGACGCCGGCACCAGCCCACTGGACGGCGCCACGTTCGGCACCGCGCCGGGCGGCCGCACCACCGTCAAGGCGTTGCCGCTGAACATCTTCGACAGGCTGCTGCTCAGCGGATTCAGCGCGGACGTGTGGCTGCAGCCGGGAATTGATCGTGCGACGGCACAGCGCGACGCCGGACTCGCCCAGCGGGACCCGTCGCGGACGCAGGGCGTCGGCGTGGTCCTGGGCGCCGGCAACATCACCTCGATCGCCCCGCTCGACACCCTGTACGAACTGATCGCGCACAACCGCGTCGTCGCCCTCAAGCTCAACCCGGTCACCGACCGCCTGCTGCCCGTGCTGACGCGGGTCCTCGAACCGCTCATCTCGATCGGCGCGGTCCGGTTGCTGACCGGCGGCGCGGAGGTCGGGACGTATCTGGTGCACCACGACCGGGTCGACCACGTGCACATGACGGGCAGCGCGCTCACCCACGACGCGATCGTGTTCGGCACCGGCGAGGAGGGCGCGCGGCGCAAGGCGGCGAACGAACCCCTCCTCGGCAAGGCCATCTCCAGCGAACTCGGCGGCGTGTCCCCCACCATCGTGCTGCCCGGCGAGTGGAGCCGCGCCGACATCGAGTTCCAGGCCGAACACATTGCGACGCAACGACTGCACAACGGCGGCTACAACTGCGTCGCGGCGCAGGCCGTGGTCGTGTCGTCCGAGTGGAAGCAGCGCGACGAGTTCGTGGCCGCCCTGAAGGAGGCGCTCGACAAGGCACCGGAACGCACCGCGTACTACCCCGGCAGCGACGCCCGGATCGCCGGCGCCGTCGCGTCGTTCCCCACCGCGGCCCGCCTGGGCGAGAACGGTGGACGCGTCCTGGTCACCGATCTCGAGCCCGGCGCCTACGCCCCACTGCTGCAGACCGAGTACTTCGCACCGGTGCTCGGCGTGATCGACCTTCCCCACGGCGGCGCCGAGTTCGCGGCCCACGCCGCCGACCTCGTCAACGCGGACTTCGTCGGCACACTCGGGATCAACATCGTCGCGGCGCCGCAGACCATCCGCGAGATGGGTGCGGAGTTCGACTCGCTGCTCGAGAGCCTCCGCTACGGGACCATCGCCGTCAACGCGTGGACCGGCGTCGGCTACCTGACCGCCACCGCCACCTGGGGAGCGTTCCCCGGCCACACCCTGAACGACGTGCAGAGCGGCATCGGCGTGGTGCACAACGCGCTCCTCATCGACCGGCCCGAACGCACCGTCGTCCGCGGCCCGTTCGGTCCGTCGCCGCGGTCGATCCTGAACCGCGAGATGTCCATCTCGCCCAAACCCCCGTGGTTCGTCACCAACCGAACCGCCGCCACGACGGGCCGATTGCTGACAGGATTTGCCGGTGCACCCTCATGGACCCGGCTGCCGGCGATCTTCGCGTCCGCGCTGCGCGGGTGAGGGCTGCGAGTCCTCGTCCCGTCACCCCCGTCGAAGTGGAGATGAACGATGAATCAGGAACTGTCTGTGGCCGACTACGTGATAGTGGGGTCGGGTTCGGCAGGTGCGGTCCTCGCCGACCGGCTCAGCGCCGACTCCGGCACCGAGGTCGTGGTCCTCGAGGCCGGCGGTGAGGACAAGGACAAGTTCGCGCACATCCCCGCCGCCTTCTCGAAACTGTTTCGCAGTGAGCTGGATTGGGACTACCTGACGGAGCCGCAAACCGGGCTCGGCGGGCGCACGATCTACTGGCCGCGCGGCAAGATGCTCGGTGGCTCGTCGTCGATGAACGCGATGATGTGGGTGCGCGGATTCGCCGCCGACTACGACGAGTGGGCCGCACTCTCCGACGACACGTGGTCGTTCCGGGAAGTGGTCAAATACTTCCGCCGCATCGAGAACGTGCAGGACGCGTCGGACGCCGACACCGGCACGGGCGGACCGATCGTCGTCTCGCACCAGCGGAGCCCCCGCGCCCTCACCTCATCGTTCCTCGCGGCCGCCGAGGAGACCGGGTACCCCGTCGAACGGGCGAACACCACTCGGCCCGAGGGTTTCTCGCAGACCATGGTCACGCAGAAACGGGGCGCACGGTGGAGCACGGCCGACGCCTACCTGCGGCCGGCACTGAAGCGGAAGAACCTGACCGTCCACACCGGCGCCCAGGCCACGCGGGTGCTGTTCGAGGGCTCCGCCGCCGTCGGCGTCGAGTACGAGAAGGACGGGGTGCGACGCACCGTCCGCGCCGCGAAGGAAGTGGTCCTCGCCGGCGGGGCGATCAACTCCCCGCAACTCCTCATGCTGTCGGGCATCGGCGACGAGACCCAGTTGCGGGCGCACGGCATCGCGGTGCAGCAGCACCTGCCGGAGGTCGGGAAGAATCTGCTCGACCACCTGGTGTCGTTCCTCGGCTACCGCGTCGATTCGGACTCGCTGTTCGCCGCGGAGAAGATCCCGGAACTGCTCAACTACCTGACCCGTCGCCGCGGCATGCTGACGTCGAATGTGGGCGAGGCGTACGGCTTCACGCGCAGTCGGGACGATCTGGCGCTGCCCGATCTCGAGATGATCTTCGGGCCGGCACCGTTCTTCGACGAGGGCCTCATCCCGGCGACCGGGCACGCCGCGGTGATCGGCACCATCCTCGTCAAACCCGAGAGCCGCGGCGAGATCTCGCTGCGGTCGGCGGATCCGCTCTCCAAGCCGATCATCGATCCCCGCTATCTCAGCGACAGCGGCGGAGTCGACCGGCGGGCGATGCTCGAGGGACTGCGCCTGTGTGACGCCCTCGCGTCCGCGCCCGCGCTGAAGTCGCGGCTCGGCAATCTGATCCGCCCGGCCGTGGAGCCGAGCACGCCGATCGACGAGATCCTCGAGCGGGCACTGCAGGAGAACGCGCACACGCTCTACCACCCGGTCGGGACGTGCCGCATGGGCAACGACGACGCGAGTGTCGTCACACCCGACCTGCGGGTTCGTGGAGTCGACAAACTGCGGGTCGCGGACGCGTCGATCATGCCCGCCATCATCCGCGGGCACACCCACGCACCGTCGGTCCTCATCGGTGAGCGGGCGTCGGATCTGATCCGGAACTCGTAGGGCGCTTCGCGCCCCGTGCGTGGTTAGCGAGTGCAGAGACTCGTTAACCACGCACGGGCGGCGGAGCCGCCTAGTAGCGACGCGCCGCGTAGAACGGCATCGAATCGAGCGGCGACTGCTTGACGGGCTGCCCGGCGGTGGGCGCGTGGACGACCGTGCCGTTCCCGGCGTAGAGCCCGACGTGCTGCGCCCCGTTGAACAGGACCAGGTCACCCGGTTGCAGGCTGCCCTTGTCGACGGGCGATCCCCCGTTCAACTGGTCGTAGGTGGTACGGGGCACCGAGATGCCCACCTGCTTGTACGCCCACTGCACGAGGCCCGAGCAGTCGAAGGAGTTCGGCCCGGTGGCGCCCCAGACGTACGGCGAGCCGATCTTCGACTCGGCGGCGGCGAGGGCCTGGGCGCCGTGGGTGGCCGGCATCGCCGGCGGGGCCGGGATCGGTCCCGGCAGTGGCCCGGGGTTCGGAGCCGGAGCGGATGGAACCGGGGGCACTGGCGGTACACCCGGTACCTCGAATGTCCCGATTCCTGGGATGGTGATCGGCTCCGCTGCAGCGGGAGCGACGGGAAGCAGGAACGCTCCCACTCCCACACCGGCGGCGATCAGAAGACCGCCGGTCGAAAACTGCAGACGATTGCCCCGACGCAATCTATGCTTGGCCATTGAGCTGAGTCCTTCAATCTTGTGGGTCCGGCGGCATCCGTGCCGTTCGGACGAGACGTTAGATAACATCCCGGTCACGAACTCAGCGGACAACGGCCGAACGGCCCATACACATACCTGTTTTTGCAATACAGGTAGATAACGATTCGATATCGAACCGACCGGTCCGGCACGAAACACCGGAAACAGGTATGCCTTCGGGTAAATCGGCCCGTTACCGACGGCATCCCCGTCGTCCACGCTGTGTGCGTGTCACTGACCCAGAACTCAGAACCCGAGATCTTCGGGGAACCCGCAGGTGCGGACGCCACGACCCTCACGGTCGTGGGTGCAGGCGCGCCCGTCGTCTTCCTGCACGGATGGGGACTCACCCCGCGGGTGTACGACCGCAGCCTCGCGATGCTCGCTCAGCAGGGGCATCGCGTCGTCACGCCGACACTCCCCGGCTTCGGCGGCACTCCCGATCACGCGCCCGAGGACCGCACCTTCGCCGGTTACGCGGCCTGGCTCGGACGGTTTCTCGACGACGCGGGAATCAGTGAACCGGTCACCCTGGTCGGCCACTCGTTCGGCGGCGGCGTCGCCATCCAGGCCGCCCACGACCTTCCGGAGCGGGTCACGCGCCTGGTACTGGTCAATTCCGTCGGCGGCGGCGCCTGGTCGTCCGACGGCTGGCACACCCGGCCCATCGACGAGCGACCACTGTGGGACTGGGGCGCCTCGGCCCTGGGTGAGGCGCTGTCGATCCGGACCATCGCGCACACGACGGCGTCGCTCGTCAACGGTTTTCTGCCCAACGCGCTACGGGATCCGGGTGCGGTCTGGCGAACGGCACACCTGGCCAGACGGGCGGATCTGCGCCACGAACTCGGCGTCCTCGCCGAGCGGGGCCTACCGGTGTCCCTCCTGTGGGGTCGCGGGGACCGGACAATTCCCCTCGCCAGCTTCGAGTCCATGAGGAACGCGCTACGCAATCCACGCGTCATTACCGTGACAGGCAACCACGGCTGGCTGATCCACGACCCCACCTCTTTCGCCGACGCCGTCCGCCGGGCACTCCACAGCCCGTGAGTGGCCTGCGAGTGTAGGGACTCGCAAACCACGCACGGGCAGCGGAGCTGCCTACTTGCCGTTCGCGTACGGGTTGTAGTCGTTGGTGAACAGGCCCTCCGCCGTCGTTCCGCCCGGTTTCAGCACCCCCAACCGCACGCCCTGGTCGATCCAGATCTGGAACTCCCCGGGATCGATCACTCCCCCGGCCGCAGGCACGCCGGCACTCTTCCACTGCCGGACGAACTCCGTCGACTCGTTCCGCCCACGACCTTCGACAATCTTCACGAAACGATCGACCACCTCCTCCTTCGGCACCGTCTGCGTCCACCGCACGGCGCGCGCGACGCCCTGCACGAAGTCGCGGACGGCGTCCTCGTTCTTCGAGATGAAGTCGTTCCGGAACACCACCGACCCGATCCCCAGCGGGCCGGTGAGATCGACATCCGTGAACAGCGGCGTCAGCCCGCCCCGGCCGAGCGCGGCATCCTTGACGATCCCCCCGAGATTCCCCACGTCGATCTGCCCCGACCGCAGTGCCTGTTCCGTGTTGTTCGGCGGCACCACGGTCAGCTCCACCTGGTTGATCTCGTCGTTGGTCAGGCCGGCGCGGAACAGCCATTCCTTGATGACGTACTCGTGGTAGGCGCCGAGGGTGTTGATGCCCACCTTCTTCCCGATCAGATCGCGGGCCGTCCGGAGGGGGCTGCCGTCGAGGACGTAATAGCCGTTGAAGCTGTCGGCCTCGGTGTCGCCGTCCGAACCGTATACCGACACGACTCCGGTCAGCGGTGCCCCGGCGTCGACGAGTTTGGCGATGGCACCGTTGAAGGCCGCCCCGAAGTCGGTCTCCCCGGTGGCCGCGGACTGGATGCTCTGCGGCCCACTCGTCGTGTCCCCCAACCACTCCAGGTGCACCTTCTCGAAGAACCCGAGATCCTCCGCGAGCTCGGGGAAGGTGACACTGGCCGGGCTGCCCTCGTACCGCAGCACCGTCTTGCCGTCCGCCGTCGTCCCGCCGCCCGAGGACGACCCACCACATGCCGCGACCACCAGCGCCACGGCCGTGACCAGCACCGCGGCGGCGAACGATCTGTTACGGCGCAACCCGATCGGCGACTCAGCCCTCATGTCGACGTCCTCTGGCTCAGTCGGAGCCGTGGAACGCGGTGCCGGCCACCGACCGCGACGGCTGACCGTCGACGCCGACCGGAACATCACCTTCGACGGTGGTGCGGTACAGCACCCGCACGACGTCGAGATGATCGAGGTCGGCCGGCGCGAGGTGCGCGGTGATGCGGTTGTCCCACACCCCGATGCTGTTGTTCTGCCAGCGAACTCGAACCGTGTACGCCGGGTTCGTGACCTCCTCGAACAGCAGGTCGAGGATCCGGTCGCTCTGCGCCGGGGAGACCCCGAGGATGCGGCTCGTGAAGCCGGGAGTGACGAACAGCCCCCGCTCACCGGTCTCCGGATGCAGGCGGACCACCGGATGCTCCGTCACGATCGGCTTGGTCGTGACGTTCTGCTCGGCGTCACTGCCCGCCTCCCAGCGCTTCTGCCGTCCCCCGAACCGGTGTTCGGCGCGCAGGCCGTCCACGAACGACTTCAACGATTCCGGCAGATTCGCGTACGCCGCCGCGAGATTGGTCCAGGTGGTGTCGCCCCCGACGTCGGGGACCAGTTCCGATCGCAGGAACGTGATCGCCGGCGGGTTCACCAGCGCCGAGACGTCGGTGTGCCAGAAGTTCGCGTAGCTGTACTTGCGGGCACCGCCGCGGGCCGCGTACTTGCGGCTGTCCACCTCCAGGATCTCCGGGTAGCCCTCGGGGGCGTTGTAGTCGTAGGGATGGGCGGGTGTCACCTTCCCGAAGTGCCGGGAGAACCGGATCTGCGCCGCGTGGTCGAGGGGCTGGTCGCGGAAGAACAGCACCTTGTGGTCGAGCAACGCCTGCCGCAGTCGTGCGGCGGTGGCCTCGTCCAGGTCACCCGCGAGATCCACACCGCCGACCTCGGCGCCGATATAGCCGGCGATGGGTGCGATCCGGAGTTCGGTGGCGACACCGGGACGGTCGTCGATAACTGTCATTGTCGTCTCCTTGGTTCTGTGCGCGGCTGACGAGTCCAGAGACTCGCTAACCACGCACGGGCGGCGAAGCCGCCTACTTCTCGCCGCGGAACGCCGCACCGGCGATGGACGTGGATTCCTTGCCGTCGGGACCGACGGGAACGTCACCCTCGAGGGTGGTGCGGTACAGGACCCGGGTGACGTCGAGGTGGTCGAGGTCGGTGGGCGCGAGGTGGGCGGTGGCACGGTTGTCCCAGAACGCGAGACTGCCCGGCGCCCAGCGGAAGCGCACCGTGTAGGCGGGGTTCGTCACCTCGGCGAACAGGAGGTCCAGCAGGCGGTCGCTCTGCGACGGCGACACCCCGACGATCCGGGCGGTGAACCCGGGCGTCACGAACAGGGCCCGCTCCCCCGTCTCCGGGTGTACCCGGACCACCGGGTGTTCGGTGACCAGCGGGTTCTCCCGCGTCTTCTGGGCGTAGCTGCTGTCCTCGGCCCACTGCGGGTGCCGTCCGCCGAATCGGTGCTCGGCGCGGAGGCCGTCGACGAGTCCCTTCAGCGAGGCCGGCAGACCCTCGTAGGCGGCGACGAGGTTGGTCCACTGGGTGTCGCCACCCTGCTCGGGGACGAGGTGCGCGCGCAGGATCGTGCCGGCAGGCGGGTTGATCAGCGCGGTGACGTCGGTGTGCCACTTGTTGTCGTAGCTGTACTTCTTGCGCCCGAACCGCTTCTCGTACTTGCGGCTGTCGACGGCGAGGATCTGCGGGAAGCCCTCGGGTGCTTCGTCGTCGTACGGGTGCGACGGCGTCACGTCACCGAACTTGCGGGAGAACGCGATCTGTTCGGCGTGCCCGATCTCCTGGTCGCGGAAGAACAGCACCTTGTAGCGATGCAGGGCGTCGCGGACCTGCGCTACCTCGGTGTCGGCCAGTTCTTTCCGAAGGTCGAGCCCGGAGATCTCGGCGCCGATGTGCCCGGCGACGGGACGGACCTCGATCGCGGTGTCGGCGGACCGATCGGAGTCGGTGGGCGCGGCGGTGGTGAGGGTCATGGATACTCCTGAGTTTCGGGCTGAATCGATACGTCGCGATCATCATCGAATCCCGAACCACGTTGCTACAATAGTATTTTCACAATGCGAAAAAGGTTCACCCTGAGTTTTTCCCTACCGGAACGCGGGAAATGCGGTTCCGGCGCCCGCACCGATCCGCGCCGCGACGCCCCGCATCGGCGGCACGATCTCCCGCACCAGATCGTCGGTGAGTCGCCGGCGGAGCGCCTGGACCCCGAGCGCGCCGCGGGACCGTCCGTCGGCGTCGAGAACGGGAACCGCGACGGCGAGCACGTCCCGGTTCTCGGAGGAGAAGGCTGCAGCGTACCCCCGCCGCCGGACCCGCTCGAGGTCCGGGGACGCCTGCACCGAACTGCCTCGCCGGGCGGACGCCGTGCCGAACGCCAGGATCGCCATGCCCATCGCGCTGGTCTGCAGTGGCTGACGCGCACCGGGCAGCTGATGCGTGCAGAACCGCTCGGGTGGGCGTGCGGAGAAGACGGTGACCGCGACATCGTCCTTGGCGACGCCGAGGCTGGCGGTCAGTTTCACCCGCGCGGCGAGCGAATACAGGTGCGGGGCGAACGCTTCGGCGTCGTGCCGCCCCAGCGACGGCACGGCGAGGGAGATCAGATGCGGCCCCACCCGGTAGCAGTCGGTGTGCTCGTCGCGTTCGAGCAATCCGCCGCGGACGAGGGCCTGCACGATGCGATACGCGGTGCTGACCGCCAATCCGGTGCGGGCGGCGAGCGCGCTGACCGTCAGGTCGGTGGCGCCGCTCTCGAAGCAGGCGAGGACCGCGATTGCCCGTTCCACCGCCTGCGACCCCGACCGCGGTGAATTCACAAGGCCTCCTTACTGTCCGGACGCAGTCAGGCCGACCGCGCGGCGCGATACTCGGGAAGCGGAACCGCGAAGCGGTCGCGCAGGGTCTTCTCCGCGTATTCGTGGCGGAACAGTCTCCGCTTGCGCAGCAGGGGCACCACTTCGTCGACGAAGGCATCGAGACCGGACGGGAACGCGTCGGGCATGAGGTTGAATCCGTCGGCCGCCTCGGCGCGGAACCACGCCTCGATGGTGTCGGCCACCTGTTCCGGGGTGCCGATGACGGCGCGGTGCCCGCCGCCGCCGTTCAACTCGCGCAGCAGCTGGGCGACGGTCAGGTTCCGCTCCCGCGCCAGCCCGACCACCGATTCGCGGAATCCGAGGGAACCCGAGAACGTCGCGGGGTCGGGCGGCCCGTCCAGCAGCGGCGGCGGGATCGGCTGGTCGAGGTCGAGTTCCGCGAGCGGCACGCCGAGCGTCAGACTCAGCCGGTCCCAGCCGAACCGGGCGGGGATGTGCTCGCGGAGCTGCTCGTGTCGAGCGACGGCCTCCGCTTCCGTCGAGCCGATGACGGTGATGAGCCCAGGCAGGATCTTCACGTCGTCCGGGTTGCGGCCTGCCGCCCGCGCCACGTCCTTGACGTGCTTGTAGTGCCTGCGCGCGGAGTCGAGTGTCAGCTCTGCGGAGAACACGCCGTGAGCGGTGCGTCCGGCGAGCTCACGCCCGGCGGGTGATCCGCCCGCCTGCACGAGCGGCGGCTGCCCCTGCTCCGACGCCGGCGCCCGCAGCACGCCGTCGACGTCGAAGAACTCGCTGTGGTGCGACACCGGGACACCGCTGCGGGCGCTCTCCCACAGTGCGGTGACGACGCCGACGAATGCTTCGGCGCGGCGGTAGCGGTAGTCACGGTCCGGGATCTGGTCGAAGCCGAAATTGGCTGCCGCCGTCGGCGAATACGTGGTGACCACGTTCCACCCCACCCGGCCCCCGCTGAGGTAGTCGAGGGAGAGGAAGCGTGCGGCGAGATCGCGCGGGTCGTTGAACGTGGTGGAGGCGGTCCCGATCAGACCCAGATTCTCGGTGGCTGTCGCGACGGCCGCCAGGATCACCGACGGTTCCAGCGCCCGGGTCGGCTTGACCCGGGGGTTCTCCCAGAAGCCGGGACCGTCGGCGAGGAAGAACGCGTCGAGCGTGCCGCGCTCGGCG
Organism: Rhodococcus sp. NPDC057014; assembly: GCF_042673295.1. NCBI lineage: Bacteria > Bacillati > Actinomycetota > Actinomycetes > Mycobacteriales > Nocardiaceae > Rhodococcus > Rhodococcus sp. NPDC057014. Next base: position 16,236 of record NZ_JBHUSF010000014.1, on the reverse strand, counting down.
ATCTGCGCGACCCTGGTGACGTGGTCGAGATCGACGAACGAGTGGGCGTGCACGTCGTCGAGCGTCCACGCCCCGGGGGCGATACCCACGTCGAGCACGTTCACGTTGAGCACCAGTTGGCGTCGGGAGCTACTCACTGCTTTGCCTTCCGAATCAGAAGAATCCGGTGTCGGGGAGCGGTGTCTCGTTGACCACGAGGTCGCCGATCACCCGCGCCTTGTACACCGTCGGGTTGTGGGAGAACAGGGTTCGCAGGTTCCGCCAGTGCCGGTCCAGGTGCGCGGACTCCCGGGTGGCCGAGGCGCCGCCCACCTCGAACAACCGGGTCGCGGCCCGGAGCGCGACGTCCTCGATGGACACCTTCACCTTCGCGGCCAGGACCGCGGCGTCCTGCTCGAGCCGGGCGTCGACGCCGGACGTGCGGGCGGCGTCCGCGGCCACATCCTGGGCTGCGGCGGCCACGCGGACCACCGACTCCGCCGCGAAGGCCGCCGCCGACAGTGTTCCGACGACCTCGAGCAATTGCGGGTCGTGCCGCGGTTCCTCGGCGGCAGCGAACACGAAACTGCGCTTGCGGCCACGGATCAGCGCGGCGGACTCGGCCGTGACGGTGCGGAGGATGCCCGCCGCGATCGCGTGCAGGTACAGCTGAGGAAGCGCCTGACGCGGCCGGGTCTCCTCGTCGCCGCCCCGGAACGGAAGGGTCTCGGACTCGGCCACTGCGACGTTCTCGAACACGGTCGTCCCGCTGCCGGTGTGCCGCTGGCCGATTCCGTCCCAGTCGTCCTCGTGGACGATCCCCGCGCGGTCGGCGGGCACAATGGCGCTCAGTGCCTTTCCGTCCGGGACGTTGGCGGAGACCCGGATGAAATCGGAGTACAGCGAGCCCGTGCTGTAGAACTTGACCCCGTCGAGGCGGTACCCGCCGTCGACCGGTGTCAGCGTAGATTCGAAACTGTACGAGCCGACGGCGCGGGTGCTCAGCTCCGAGGACGCGCCGCCGAACAGCTTGCCCGACACGACGTCCGGCAACCATGCCTCCTTGCGCTCGGTGCGCGGGACCCGCAGCAGTTCCTCGACGAACGCGTAGTGGACCCGGATGATGTGCGGAACGTCGGGATCGGCCTCGGCGAGGTCGATCACCAGGTCGAACAGATCCTGCAGGGTGTACCCGCCGCCGCCCTGCTCGCGGGGCACGCGCACGGCCCCGAGGCGGTGCTCGCGGATCAGCTCGACGGCCCGGTGCGGCCCTTCGGTCCCGCCACCGGCACGCCGTCGCGCGGCGTCGTCGGCGATCTCGGCGATCACGGCGGCCAGTTCGGCGGAGCCGCGTGCGGGCGGACGCCCTGCCTCCGGTGCGGGGGCCTCGGATACCGCTGTCATGGTGAATCTCCTGTCTTCGGTGAAATGGTCAGCTGGCCGGGAACGCGCTGCGGCCGCCGGACAGCACGGTCTCCGCCGTCTGCAGACCCAGACGGTCACGCAGGGTGCGCCGCGGGTCCTGGGGAATCGGCGCCCGCCGAACCGCGGCGAGCAGGGCGGGCAGATCGGCGGCGGTGAACCCTCCGACGATCACGCCGTCGGCTTCCGTCGCAGGCGGGGTGCTGCCTGGTGTCCATTGCCGGTCGATGAGCAGCACCTGGTCCCGGGCGGCGTCCGGGTCGAAGTGCGCGCGGTATCGGCGCACCGAGTCCTCGTCCGGAAGGATCACCGCGTCGGCGGTGCGCCGCGCGGCGATCTGTTCGGCGTCGGTCGCGGGGCGCCAGAAGACGGGCGGCTTGCGTTGCGGCGGTTCGGGAACATTGAGCGGGCCCGACACGGCGAAGATGCCCGTGTGATCGATGTGGACGATCCGTTCGGAGTCCGCGAAGATGCCGCGCTCGGCGTCGTCGACGATGCTGTCGCCGGGCCAGCTCTCCCACAACTTCCGGACGACCGACACGGCATCGACGGCCGCGTCCACCGGGCCCGACCCGATCAGCCAGCCGGCCCTGCCGCGGGATCCGTGGTCGAGCGAGCCGAGCCGGCGCGCGAGATTGAACGGGTGATCGCGAACCACGGCGCCGGTCACCACCACTCCCACCGAACTCGTGTGCCGGGCCAGGACGGTGGCGGCCACCGTCGCATCGATCCTCGGCTCCACCTCGTTCGTGTGGTCACCACCGAGAACGAGGAAGTCGATTCCCGACTCGTCGATGCTGCGCCCGAATTCCTCTCGCCGCGCCTGCTGCCTCGGGTCGAGCACGTGGGTGACGACGGCGGCGTCGAGCTGCAGTCCGACGACGGTATGGCGGCTCATGACGGTTCCCCTCTCCGCGATTGCCTCTCACCTTCCCAGAGCGTCACGCCCCGGACGAGCATTGCGCTCAGTGTGATTGTGGACGCGGCGCCGGATGAAACATTGTGTTCCACAGCGGTACTCACTTACGCTCGGTCCACGTGTCGTAGAACCAGGGCACGGAGTTGGCTGCATTGCGGAAATCGTGGATGTGCGGGGCCACGGCGAAGATCTGGGTGTCGAGCAGAAGCGGGATCGTGTAGGCGTTGTCGATCACGTGATCCTGGATCTGTTCGATCAGCGCGATCCGCTTGTTCCGGTCCGTCTCGGTGACCTGCGACCGCAGCAGGCCGTCGAGATACGGGTCGTTGCCTTCGAGCTGGAACAGATCCCCCTGGTCGCTGTCGTAGTTCTGGGTCAGCCGGAAGGTGTCGGCCGTGGGCCACCCGTTGCGGCGCAGGCTCAGTTTCGGATCGGCGGTCGCCTTCGGGTAGTTCGCGAAGTCGGTCTGCCTCAGCTGCAGCGAGATTCCCACCGCACGGAGCTGTCGCTGGACGAGTTCGTACAACGGTTTCGACGTGTGGTCGTAGACGTCGATGTACAGGCTGAGCTCGAGTGGCCTGCCGTCCTTCTGCCGGATCCCGTCGGCATCCCGCGCGGTCCAGCCCGACGCGTCGAGCCGGCGGTTCGCTTCGTCCGGGTCGAACCGCACCTCGTCGGAGCGGTCCTTCCACCCCAGCGCACCCTCGGTGATGATGCTGTTCGCGGGTTTCCAGTTGTCCGAGTACAGGGTGGACACGATCTGGTCGCGATCGATTCCGTACATCAGCGCCTTGCGCACGTTGACGTCGTCGACGAAATCGGCGGTCTGCCGCACGTCCAGGACGTTGGCCAGACCCGGGGTGCGCAGTCCCAGAACGGTGAATCCCTCCTTCCGCAGCAGGGCCTCGTCCGGCGGCTGGGTGTACCGCAGGGCGTCGCCCTCCCCGGAACGCAACGCACCCACGCGGATGCTGTCCTCCTCGATCGGCACCACCGTCACCGAGTCCAGGTACGCCTCGCCCTGATGCTTCGCGGTGGCGGGCGCCCAGTCGTACCCGCGACGCTTGACGAGTCGGATCTCCTTGTTCGGGATCTCCGACTCCGCGACGAACGGTCCGCTGCCGATCAGATTGGTCACCACCGACTGGTCTTCCTTGCTCGCGTCGATGGTCGCGTCCGCGACGAGCCCGGCCGTGTTCATCGACAACGCCGCCAGGAAGGGGGCGTTCGGTTCCGCCAGGTGCACGGTGACCGTGCGGGCGGCCGCGTCCGTGTCGACCGCCGTCACCTTTGGGAACCACGCGTTGCGGGGAATCCCCTTCGGCTTGTCACCCTCGGCCAGCCATTCGATGTTGCGTTTCACGCTGGCGACGTCCAACGGGGTGCCGTCACTGTAGGTGACGCCGTCGCGGATGACGAACTGGTAGGTGGTTCCCGGGTCGTCGACCGTCCAGCTCTGCGCGATCCACGGCTCGAATTCGAACGTCTCCGGATCCTGGTACACCAGTCGGTCGAGAAGCTGATCCTTGACGAGACTGTTCTGCCAGTACGACACCTGGATCTGCATCGACGCCGTCACCTCGGCGTCGAGGTACACGAGGTCTCCCCCCGGCTTGACCTGCGAAGCCGTCTCGGTGGCACCGTGCGCCTGAGTGCACGACGCCACCACCACCGCCGTCGCCGCGATGCACGCCGCCAGGCGGAAGCGTCCGAACCTGCGTGCCATGAACCGTGAACCTCCGGGTTGTGTGAAGTGGCGTCGAAAACTGGAAAGCATTCAGACGGCGAGCGGAATCCGGCCGGGGACCGCATCGATCAGGCGCGCCGTGTACGGGTCGGCCGGGTTGCCGAAAACCTCGGCGACCGAACCGGACTCGACGAGGCGTCCGTGTTCGAGCACGGTCACCGTGTCCGAGATCTGACGGACCAGGCTCAGGTCGTGGGAGATGAACAGGTACGTCAAACCGAGTTGGGCCTGCAGATCCACGAGAAGGTCGACGATCTGCGCCTGCACGGTGACGTCCAGCGCCGACGTCGGCTCGTCGAGCACCAGGATCTTCGGGGCGAGGACGAGCGCCCGTGCCAGCACCACTCGCTGACGTTGACCGCCGGAGATCTCCAGGGGCCTGCGCCCGAGCACCTCGGCCGGCAGCGCGACCTTGTCCAGCACGTCACGCACCGCGGAGTGCCTGCTCGCCCGGTCACCCGATCCGGCGATGCGCAGCGGCTCCTCGATCACGTCGGCGATGGTGTAGCGCGGGTCCATCGCGGCCAGCGGATTCTGCTGCACCGTCTGCAGCACCCGGGAATTCTGGCGGTACGACCGCGGATCGGTCTTCAGTGGCCGGCCGTCGACCAACACCTCACCGGAGTCGAACGTGCTGAGTCCGGCGACGATTCGCGCGGTGGTGGTCTTGCCGGAGCCCGATTCGCCGACCAGTGCGTGGGTACTGCCACGGGCGACGGAGAACGACACCGAGTCGAGTGCGGCCACCGTCGCCTGCCCGCCCTTGCCGCGCCTGCCGGTCGCGAACGTCTTCGTCAGGTTCCGGACCTCGAGCAGTGGTGTCGCCACGCCCGCCCCGGTGTTCCGGCCGGCGTACTTGCCGGGCGAGAGTGCGGGCGCGTCGCTCATGAGCTGCACGGTGTACGGGTCCTTCGGGTGATCCAGGACGTCGCCGGCGGGTCCGGCCTCGCGGACGCGGCCCTCGTTGAGGACCAGAACCGAATCGCTGTGGTCGCGTACCAGTGCCAGGTCGTGGGTGATGAACAGGATGCCGAGTCCGAGTTCGTCCTGCAGGTCGGCGAGGAGGTCGAGAATGCGCTTCTGCACGGTGACGTCGAGCGCCGACGTCGGCTCGTCCGCGACGAGCACCGCAGGCTCGACCGCGATCGCGATGGCGATGAGCACCCGCTGCAGCTGGCCGCCGGACAGCTGGTGCGGGTACGCGCGTGCGCGCTCGGCGGGATTGCGGATCCCCACGCGGTCGAGCAGGCGCGTCACCTTCGACCGGACGTCCCGGCGGGTGGCCCGCCCGTGCACGAGGAGGGTCTCCGCCACCTGGTCGCCAACGCGTTGCAGGGGGTCGAGGGAACCGAGCGGATCCTGCGGCACGAACCCGATGGTGCCGCCCCGCAGGTCGCGCCACTGCTTCTGCCCGTACCCGGTCACGTCCCGGCCCAGGATGTGCACACTCCCGGACGAGATCCGGCCGTTGCCCGGCAGGAGTCCGATGGCGGCCCGCGCGATGGTCGTCTTCCCCGACCCCGACTGCCCGACCACGGCGAGCGTCTGCCCCCGCTCGAGGTGAAAGCTCACGTCGTTCACCACCTGTGCGGCAGGCAGGTGCGGGGAGTCGGGCGCGTACTCGATGTGCAGGGACCGGGCGACGATCAACGGACCGCCGTCCCGCTGCCCGGCAGAACTCGTGACCGGTGCTTCCGCGACCGTTGTCATCAACCCACCTGCTTCCGGACGATCTGACTCAACTTGCCGACGCTGAGCACGGTCAGGATGATGACCACGCTCGGGAACGCCACCAGCCACGGCGCGGTGGCGATGTAGTTGCGGCCCTCCGCGATGAGGAGGCCCCATTCCGGATTCGGCGGCTGGGCGCCGTACCCGAGGAAACTCAGTGCCGCGATGGAGAGGATCGCGGAGCCGAACTGCAGCGCCGCCAGGGACAGCACCGAGGAGTACGCGTTGGGGAGGATGTGGCGTCCCAGCAGCCAGATCTTACCGGCGCCGAGATGCTCACTGGCCTCGACGAACGGCTGGTGTTTGATCGTGAGGACCTCCGAACGCATCAACCGGCAGAAGACCGCGACGGAGGAGACCCCGACAGCGATTGCGGCGTTGACGGTTCCGAAGCCCAGCGCGACGATGATGGTGATCGCCAGCAGCAGTGCCGGAATGGACAGCAGGACGTCGACGACGCGGCTGACGGCGGTGTCGTAGGCCCGGCCGAAGTACGCCGACGTCAGACCGAGCACACTGCCGACGACCAGTCCGAGGATCACCGCGATGACCGAACCGCTGATGGTGGTCGCCGCACCGTGGATGACGCGGCTGAGCACGTCGCGGCCGATGTAGTCGGTACCGAACGGGTGGCCGAGGCTCGGCCCCTCCAGCGGATGCTCCGGCGACTCGGCGAGCGGATCGAACGGCGCCAGCACCCCCGGCAGCAGAATGCACAGCAGCACCAGGAGCAGGAACACCACGGACAGGACGTCGCCGGCGCTCAGCCCGTGCCTGCGTGCCCATGGCACGCGCGGCGTCGCGGCGGGGCCGACCGGTGCGCGCCGCACAGGCGCGTCGACACTCATGCTGTGACCACTTTCTTGTCCGGCGCGAAGGAGATCCTCGTGTCGATCAGCGGATACGCGAGATCTGCGAGCAGGTTCGCGACCACGAAGATGACCGACACCAGAATCACCACCGCCTGGATGACAGGGGTGTCCTGATTGCGGACTGCTTGTTCGGTGAGATATCCGATTCCGGTGCGGGAGAACACCGTTTCGGTGATGACGGATCCCGCGAGCAGCTCCCCCACCGTGATGGCGACGATCGTGATCGTCGGGATCGACCCGTTCTTGAGCACGTGCCGGAAGATGATCCGGTTCTCCGTCAGCCCCTTCGACCGCAGTACGTCGACATACGGTTGACCCGACGCGTTGTGCAGCCCCTGGATGAGCACCTGCGCGATGGGCGCGGACACGGGGATGGCCAGCGCGATGGCCGGCAGAATCACCGAGCGCACCCCCTCGTCCCGGATGGCGGAGACCAGCCCGAGTTCGAACGCGAAGAACTGCAGCAGCAACAGGCCGACGATGAACGAGGGCGTCGACAGAAACGCCGCCGGTACGGCCCGCGCGGCCTCCCGGACGCGTGCGGCCTTCGCGAACACCGCTGTCAGCGCGATGACGAAGGCGAACACGATGGCGAGCAGCAACGCCGTGGACGCCAGCTTCAGCGTCGAGGGAAGCGCCGAGAACAGCAGGTGTTCGACAGACTTGCCCGACGTCAGCGAATAGCCGAGGTCGCCGTGCACGACCAGTCGTTGCACGGAGAGCGCGAACTGCTCGAACGCCGACTTGTCGAGGTTGTAATAGGCGATCAGCACTTCGGCGTCCTCCGCCGAAATCGGGTTCTCGGGACTGTTGATCTGCGATTCGATCGGGTTACCGGGAAGAACGTTGAGTACGAAGAACACGAGGGTGTAAGACAGGGCGATCACGACGAACGCCTGCCCCACCCTTCGCGCCAAGTACCAGTAGTTCGGTCTCATTGCGCGCACCTTCGGGACATGCTGCCGGATGTGGGAATTCTGCGAAGTTTCTCGCACGGCCACCGTAGGCTCAGGGCCACCGATTATCCGAGTCTTCCACTCGTCCTGATTTCAACACACGGCCTAAATGTCTGGTGTCCAACACCATTCATGCGACCGCCGGCGCGTGCACGTGCGGAAACGGTGTTCCGCTCACGCTGCGGGGAAGGCTGTACGACCCCACCGTCGCCGCCGTAACGTCGCCCGTGTGGTCACCGTCTGGATCGTCGCGGGTGCGTTCCTCCTGTTCCGTGGGGTTCCGGGCGTCCTCGCGCTGTGGCGGTCGCGGTCGTGGACCGGGTCCGAATGCGCGGTCGTCGATGTACGACCCCCGGTCACCTACGCCTACCGGGTCGGGGGCGACGAGTTCACCGGCCGGCGAAAGACATTCGATCCCGGTCCGGGACTCGGCGCCGCCGTGTCCGACGCCGGCAGGAACGAATTCGTTTCCGGACAGGTCCTCTGGCTGTGGTACGACCCGCAGGATCCGCGGGCCAGCGTCCTTCGGCGCAGTGCGTCCGTATCGATGCTCCTGGTCGCGCTGGGACTCACATCCTTCACCCTCGCGATCGTCGCCCTCTTCTCAGGAGATGCCCCTTGACACCACTAGCGATGACATCACGACAGCAGACCCTCGAACCGACACCGGGAGACCTCGGATGAGTGTGATCCAGCGGAGCAGGACCTTCTACGGACTCGCGCTCGGTGAGCACGTGCTCGTCGACGCCATCCGCCGCGGCCGGGTCGACGAACTCGCCGCGTTCGTCGACCGAACCGGGGCGGACTTCGTCCTCGTCGGCGTCGAACGGGTGTCACGGACCGCTCCGCGGCCCACCGCGGCCCTGTCGCCCAGCGTGTCCGCCGCGGCGCTGATCGCCGCCACCGCCGACGTCGGTGTGTTCGTCACCGCCGTCCCCCACCTCGACCACCCGTACAACCTGGCTCGCCGGCTGGCCTCACTCGATCACACCAGCCGCGGCCGCGTCGGCTGGCTCACCGGCGTGGAGGACCGGTCGGCGCCGGGCAACCTGGCCTCGGCGGGGGTGTGGATCGAGGCCGGGCCGAGTCCCGCGGTGACGACGGACGCGATCCACGCCTCCCGCACCCTGTGGGAGAGCTGGCCGGCCGACACGATCCGTGGACGCCCGGACGACGTGCGCTTCGCCGATTCCGGCCGCATCGTCTATGCCGACCACCAGGGGATCTTCGACATCGCCGGCCCCCTCAACGTACCGGCACCGCCGCAGCAGAAGATCCCCGTGGCGTGGTGGGCGCAGGAGGGCGACGACATCGTCTCCGCAGCAGAGGTTTCCGACATCGTCGTGCTGGCCGGCGGCGACGTCGACCGGCACGGCCCGACCGTGCGTGAGCGCGCCCTGCTGTTCGTCGTCGACGATCCCGACGCCACCGGCGTGGACGGTCACATCGCGACCGTCACCGACCTCGACGCCGGCTTCTCCGCGTGGGCGAAGCCGCCTCGGCCCCGCGGGTACCGGCAGCGGTCGCTCCGGGCGACGCTGCGGCTACCCGATCCGGCGCCTGCCCCGACCGGCCGCCGCCCGGTGTATCCCGGGTAGCGAGCGCACCTTCTGATCAAGTCGATTCTTACACATGACTTTCCGTTTACCCGCGCCTATCGTTTCGGGAGCCCACTGGCCCACCCACAGGCCAGGACTCCCTCCCGGCGGCCGACCCGCGGTGCCGTCATCCGATACAGGTGGTGCAGCATGATCGAAGTTCGGTCCGTCACGAAACGATTCGGGAAGAGAGCCCGCTCCGTCGAGGTGCTCCACGACATCGACTTCACCGTCGGCACCGGCCAGATCGCCGCGGTGATCGGCCAGAGCGGAGCAGGCAAGACCACACTGTCGCGCATCATCAGCCTGCTCGAGCGTCCGTCCGAGGGCCGCATCCTCCTCGACGGAACGGACGTCTCCGGGCTGTCCGAGCGGCGACTGCGGGAACAACGCCGCGCGATCGGGACGATCTTCCAGGCGTCGAGCCTCCTCGCCCGGCGGACCGCCGCCGAGAACGTGGCTCTGCCGCTGGAATTCGCCGGCGTCGGCCGCGCCGAGCGACGGGCGCGGGTGGCGGAACTGCTCGAGCGGGTGGGACTGTCCGACAAGGCCGACCTCTACCCCCGGCAACTGTCGGGCGGGCAGCGGCAACGTGTGGGGATCGCCCGCTCGCTGGCACTGGCCCCCAAGGTCTTGGTGTCCGACGAGGCGACGTCCGGACTGGACCCCGCCACCACCCGATCCATCCTCGCGTTGCTCCGCGAACTGCGCGACGACCTCGGGCTCACGATCGTGCTGATCACCCACGAGATGGACGTCGTCCGCCAGGTCGCCGACGTGGTCACCGTCCTCGACGCGGGACGGGTCGTGGAATCGGGCCCGGTGATCGACCTCCTGCGCGACCCGCGCTCCGAACTCGGCGTCGGGCTGCTCCCCGACCGTTCCCACATCACCGCGGACGACCGGGATGTGCTGTGGCACGTCACCTACGGCTCCGACACCGTCCCCACCAACTGGATCGAGCGTCTCGGCACTGCCACCGGCCGATCGATCGGGGTGCTGTCCGGGACCGTGGAGTCGGTCGGCGGACGCCCCGCAGGCCGGGTCACCATCTCGGTTGCCGGTGACCATCCGTCGGTCGGGGAGCTTCTGTCCTCGTGGGGTCTGCACGGGACACGGGTCGACGACAACGCGCCCGCCCCCGCCACCGAGGAGGAGGCGGCATGAGCGCCGACAGCGTCGTCCTGGCCATCTCGACGCCCGTCGAGGAACTTCCCGAATTGTTCCTGCCCGCCCTGCAACAGACCGTGCAGATGGTCGGGATCACGGTGATCCTGGCGATCCTGCTGGGCACTCCGCTGGCGGTCGTGCTGCACAACACCGCTCCCCGCGGACTGTTTCCCAACCCCGCGGTCAACGCGGTCGCCGGGTGGGTCGTCAATCTCGGCCGATCGCTGCCGTTCCTGGTGCTGATGGCCGCCATCATCCCGTTCACCCGCTTCGTCGTCGGCACGTCGCTCGGGGTGCAGGCGGCAGCCGTTCCGATGACGCTGGCCGCAACCCCGTACGTCGCGCGCCTGATCGAGAATTCGCTGCGGGACGTTCCCCCCGAGGTCGTGGAAGTGGGCCGCGCGTCGGCCGGCTCGAACTTTCAGATCATCCGAAAAGTGCAACTCCACGAAGCGGTCCCGACCATCATCGGCGCCCTGACGATCGCGTTGATCGGCATCCTCGACATGTCGGCGATCGCAGGCGCCGTGGGAGCCGGCGGCATCGGCAACCTCGCCATCGCGTACGGCTACAACCGATTCGACAACACCGTGATGATCACGACGGTCATCGCGCTCGTGGTGCTGGTCCAGGTCATCCAACTCGTCGGCGATCTGGCCGCCCGCCTCACCAACCGGCGCTGAGCCTTTCACTCCCACTCAGATCAGAGGACTACACCCATGACGACTCGACCCCGCTCGGTGACGCGCGCCCGCGCTGTCGCGGCAGGCGGACTGACGGCCACACTGCTGCTCCTCCTGACCGCGTGCGGCGCAGGCGGGGGCAACGACCGCACCGAGGGCGACGGCCCGCAGACCACGTTCAAGATCGGGTACACCGCCGGATCGATCCTCGACGAGAAGCTCGCCAAGGAGGTCGCGAAACTCGCCCCCGACCACGGCATCACCGTCGAACCGGTGCAGATCGAGGATTCGAAGCTGAAGAATCTGGCGGTCTCCCAGGGCGACATCGACGCCAACCACAGCCAGCATCAGGAGTGGATGCGCGTGCAGAACGAGGACGGCAACCTCGGACTGTATGCGGCCGGCGACTGGTACGTCCTGAAATTCTCGGGCTATTCCGAGAAGTTCGACAAGCTCGAGGATCTCCCCAAGGGCGCGAAGGTCGCCATTCCCGACGACCCGTCGAACCAGGCGCAGGCCCTGCAGACCCTGCAGGACCTCGGCCAGCTGACGCTGAAGGACGGAGTCGACCCGTCCCGCGTGACCATCCGCGACGTGAAGGACAACCCGAAGTCGTTCGAGTTCACCGAGGCCGCGCTGGCGCAGTTGCCGCGCACGCTCCCCGACGTCGATCTGGCGCTGGGCTGGCGTTCCAACTTCGATCTCGCCGACGTGTCCGACGACAAGATCGTCTTCAACGCCCCCGCCTACGAGCTGTATTGGATCGAGGTCGTCATCAACGAGAAGAACAAGGACAACCCCGACTTCGCGCCGCTGCTCGACACCTACCACGACCCGCGGATCGGGCAGCTGATCGACAGCGACCCGTTCTTCTCCCGGGTGGCGCAGAGCATCGAATCGGCGCGGGCCACCGACCGCAGCCAGACCAACGTCGACGGCGCCGCCGCGAAGCCCGCCGGCTGATGCCCGCGCAACGAGAGGTCATCCTCAACGTCAACGTGCTGGACGTGGGTTTCCACCCGTCCGCGTGGCGGGCCCCCGATCTGCACCCGACGTCGTTCATCGACCCCGACTACTACGCCGAAGTCGCGAGAATCGCGGAGCGAGGCACGCTGGACGCACTGTTCCTCGCGGACGGTCCCGCGCTCCGCGAGGATCCCGCCGTCAAACCGACCCGGGCGCTCGAACCCACCACCGTTCTCGGGGTGGTGGCGAGCGCGACGGAGCACCTCGGGCTGATCGGCACGGCGTCGACGACGTTCAACGACCCGTTCGACCTGGCGGACCGGTTCCTATCCCTCGACGTCGTGTCCGGCGGGCGAGTGGCGTGGAATGTGGTGACCACGTTCCACGCCGGGACGGCCCACAACTTCGGTCTCTCCCGGATCCCCGACCGCGAGGCGCGGTACCGCCGCGCCTCGGAGTTCGTGGACGTCGTCACGGCGCTGTGGGAATCGGCGGCCACCCGGGTACCGGTCCACCAGGACGGGGAATTCTTCCACGTGCACGGCGTGCTGCCCGTGCCGCCGTCGCCGCAGGGGCATCCCCTGCTCGTGCAGGCCGGCGGTTCGCCGCAGGGCCGCGCGCTGGCCGGACGCAGCGCCGACGCGGTGTTCTCGGCCGAGCTCACACTCGACGCCGGCCGGCAGCACTACCGGGAGGTCAAGGACGTCGCGCGCGCGGCCGGTCGCGACCCCGGGTCGGTGAAGATCCTGCCCGGCCTCGTCACGGTGGTCGGCAGCACGGAGGCCGAGGCGATCGCCCGGTACGAGGACTGGGAGTCCAAGGCCGCCGACGGCTTCTCCGCCGAGCGGCTCGGCGGGATGCTCGGCGTCGACCTCAGCTCACTCGACCCGGACCGGCCGATCCCGGAGGACCTGCTGCTGGCGCCGGTCGACCCGTCGTTCTCCGGTTCCCTCGGGTTCCGGGAAGCAGTCGTGCGGCTGGCATTGGAGAGCCGGTACTCGGTGTCCGAACTTCTGCGCAAGGCAGGCGGTTTCGGGCACCGGCTCGTCGTGGGCTCCCCCGAACAGATCGCCGACACCATCGAGGAATGGTTCGTGGCAGGGGCGGCGGACGGTTTCAACCTGATGCCGGACGGATTCCCCTCAGGCCTCACCGATTTCGTCGATCACGTCGTACCGCTCCTGCGCGAGAAGGGGATCTTCCGGCACGAGTACGCGGAGTCCACGCTGCGAGGGCGCTTCGCTCCCCGTGAGTGGTTGACGAGTGCAGGGACTCGTTAACCACGCACGGGCGGCGGAGCCGCCTACGCGGGTGTCCGGACGACGGTGAGGGCAGACTGCCTGCGGAGGGTGAAACCCAGGCTCTCGTACAGCCGGATCGCCGTCGTGTTCGATTGCGCCGCGTGCAGGAACGGCGTCTCCCCGCGAGCGCGGATACCGGCTCCGACGGCGCGGACGAGACGGGCACCGAATCCGCGGCCCCGGAAACGCTCGTCGGTGCAGACCGCGCTGATCTCGGTCCAGCCGGGCGGGTGCAGCCGCTCTCCCGCCATGGCGACGAGCTCGCCGTCGACCCGAAACCCGAGGTAGGTCCCCATCTCGATGGTCCGCGGAAGGTACGGCCCGGGCCGGGTGCGGCCGATCAGGTCCAGGATTTCCGGAACATCGTCCGCGCCGAGGACCTCGGCGTCCGGGTCCGGTGCGACGTCCAGCGCGGTGCCGTCCATCTGGACCAGGCCGAAGGAGTTCAGAACCTCCCAGCCCGGCGGCGGCGTGTGCCCGAATCCGCGGAGCGCAGCCGTCGCGGACGGGCCGAGCAATGCTGCCAGATCCGCCCAGTCCTCGTCCACCAGGGTGTCCGGGTGGCCGACGTGCGGCGCGACATCCGGGTGATACCGCGCCACCCTGCCCGACCACCGGGCGAAATGCGCGTGCTCGCCGCGCAGGGATTCGCGAATCGCATCGTCCAGAGGATGGACGTCCGTCTCGGCCGGGGCCGTCAGTTCCGTGGTCATCGCGCTCGGTTACGACGCGACGGTGCGGAGCCAGCGGAACCGGCTGCGGTGGAACACGATCGGCTCGATCTCCGACTGCACCCGCAGCTCGTTGATCCGCAGGACCACGATCGCGTGATCGCCCGCGGGCACCTGCTGGGTGACGGTGGTGTCGAGCCACACCGACGCGCCGTCGATGAACAACGCACCGCCGTCGGTGGTCTCGGTGTCGAGGCCCGCGAACCGGTCACCCGTCTTCGCGGCGAGGACCCGGGCGGCCGCGTCGTGCGCCTCGCCGAGCACGCTGATCCCGACGTGCTCGAGGTCCGCGAGCTTCGGCCACGTCGTGGACGTGTTCTGCACGCAGAACGCGACGAGCGGCGGCTCCAGCGACACGGGCACGAACGTGCTCGCCGCCATCCCGACCCGTTCACCGTCGACTTCGGCGCAGACGGCGACGACACCGCTCGGGAAATGTCCGAACGCCTCCCGGAGCGACGTCTTGTCCAGTGTGCCGTCTGCCTGTGTCATGAGAGTTCCGTCCGGGTCCGGGCCGCCGCGGTGAGGATCGAACCCCACCGCTCGGTGTAGTCGGCGATGCGTGTGTCGGTGGTGTAGGTGGTGTCGATGAGGTAGAGGCCCGGCGCGGGGGCGGTGGCGCCCAGTTCGACGAGCACCGGTTTGAGCAGCAGGTCCGGCGCCATGGCGTGTGCCGGGCCGGCTCCGAGCATCAGCGGCACCACCACGACGTCCTTCAGGCCGTCGCCGGTCGCGAACTGGTCGAGGAACAGTTTCAGCACACCCGTGTACGACGCCTTGAACGTGGGGCTGGCGAACACCACCAGATCCGACGACGCGACCGTGTCCACCGCCGCCGCGACCTTCTCGTCGCCCCAACCGAGCAGTCCCGGGCCGAGCTCGATCACGTCGACCGTGGAACTGGCGGCCGCCCCCGTGATCGCGGCCGCGACCAGACCGGCCGCGTCCAGCGTCCGTGAACCGGGCTTGGGATTGCCGGCCACTACCGTTACCTTCATTGCTTCATCACCTTCCACATGTCTACGCTGCCACCCTAGAGCACGCGGCCGGTCCGGTCGAATAGTGCTGGGCAGGAACGGAAGTCGAGCCGGCTCCTTTCGAATCACGTCGATCGAAACCATTCCGCACCGCGCTCGGACGGGCTAATTTGTCAGCGGCCACACTCCGTGGTCAGCCGATCGATCGTGGGGATTTTCCGTGAAGTTCAGCCGTTCTCTCGCCATTGCCGCCGTTCCACTGCTGGCGGTACTGACAGCGTGCTCCGGTGGATCCGGCAGCGCCGACGGCGACACGGTGCGGATCGGAACCACCGAGGCCAGTGACCGCTCGTGGGAGATCTTCGAAGAGAAGGCGAAGGATGCGGGCATCACGCTCGACGTCGTGAATTTCTCCGACTACTCCCAGCCGAACATCGCCCTGTCGCAGGGGCAGATCGACGCCAACCTCTTCCAGCACCTGCAGTTCCTCGGCGAGTACAACACCGGCGCCGACGACGACCTCACCCCGATCGGCGCCACCCAGATCGTGCCGCTCGGCCTGTACTCGCAGAAGCACCAGAGTGTCGCCGACATTCCGCAGGGCGGGGAGATCGCGATCCCCAACGATCCCAGCAACCAGGCCCGTGCCCTGTTCGTGCTGAAGGGCGCCGGCCTGCTCACCCTGACCGGCGACAACCCGTCCCCCACGCCCGCCGACATCGACGCGGGGGCGTCCAAGGTGAAGGTGACGCCGGTCGACGCCGCGCAGACCGCGCTGTCCCTCGCCTCCGTGGACGGTGCGATCGTCAACAACACGTTCCTCGAGCGTTCGGGCATCGACCCCGCATCGGCCCTCTACAAGGACGACCCGTCGAGCCCCGCCGCCGAGCCGTACATCAACACGTTCGTCACCCGCGCCGAGGACAAGGACAACGCGACGTACCTCGAACTCGTGAAGATCTGGCACGACCCCGAAATCCAGGCCGCCGTGCGCGAGGAGTCGAAGGGAACGTCCGTCGAGGTCGAACGGGATGGTGCCCAGCTCCAGCAGATCCTGTCGCGGGTCGAAGAGGGAATTCGTTCGGCCAAGTAGATGACACCGATCGTCCGATTCGAATCCGTCACCAAAACCTTCCAAACCGGAAAGAAGACACTCACCGCCGTCGACGCCGTCGATCTCGCCA
>NZ_JBHUSF010000013.1:0-67523 GCF_042673295.1 Rhodococcus sp. NPDC057014 | reverse complement strand
CTGTACTGGCACCGCTCGTGGTAGACTTCTACACGCCCGACGGGGGCGGCGTATACCTTTTTGGGGGCGGCGAACGCGTTTTGGGCGTGGGGGGCCGCGGCGCCCGTCCGCCTGCGGCGCCCGCCGCCGCCGTAGGTGGCCTTGATCGCCACCGGGTAGCCGTACTCGTCACCGAACGCGATCACGTCCGCCGGGGACGCGATGGTGCCCGAGCCGGGGACCTGCGGGACGTCGGCCTCTGCGGCGATCTCGCGGGCGGCGATCTTCGAGCCCATCACCTCGATCGCCGAGGAGGGAGGTCCGATGAAGATCAGTCCGGCGTCCTCGACGGCCTTGGCGAAGGTGGCGTTCTCGGCCAGGAAGCCGTAGCCGGGGTGCACGGCTTGCGCGCCGGTGCTCTTGGCGGCCGCGATGATCGTGTCGATCGCCAGGTACGACTCCGACGCCGAGGCCGCGCCGAGCAGGACCGCCTCGTCGGCCAGTCGCACATGCAGTGCCTTCTCATCCGCCTCCGAGTACACGGCGACGCTGGCTACACCGGCCTCTGCACACGTGCGAATGATGCGGACCGCGATTTCGCCGCGGTTGGCGACGAGGACCTTGGACAACATGCCCGGACTCCTTGGGGTTTCGAAATACCTGTGCGATGGACGCCCCGGTGTGGGGTCGCCTTCGTAAGACCATGCCACTTAGACAAACAATCGTACGTTCGCTTACGGTACCGTCAGATGTGGTAACGGTCAACGATGGTCCCCGCCGCTTCCGTGCGGTGGGGTCGACGACAGAGAGGACGCGGACGGTGATTGCCTCTGCCGAACAACTCGAGTCGCTGGTCGACGCTCTGCGGGTGACCCCCGCCGGGGTGAACCGGTTCCATGGACCGACCACGGCGCGCAAACTTCCTCGGCTCTTCGGCGGACAGGTTCTCGCCCAGGCCGTGATGGCGGCTGGTGCGACCGTGCCCGCGGACCGGTATCCGCATTCGCTGCATACTCTGTTCCTGCGGGGTGGGAACCCTGATGCGCCCGTCACCTATCAGGTGACGGTCCTGCGCGACGGCCGCTCCTACAGCGCTCGCGCCGTCACCGCCACCCAGGGCGATGAGGTGCTGGCGACCCTGCAGCTGTCGTTCGCGGCCGAGGAGGACGGACCCGAGCACGAATGGTCCCCGCCCCTGACCGAGGCGGCACCGGACGAACTGTTGCCGCTGCACGAGCAACTCGAGGGCGAGAGTGCGGTGCTGCCGGAGTGGTGGTCGAGGCCCCACCCCTTCGACTTCCGCTTTCTCGAGCACCCCGAGGCGCTGGCCGCGGCCGGCACCCGGGCCCCCGAGCAGCGGTTCTGGGTGCGCGCGGCCACCGGGGTCCCGGACGAGCCGCTGCTGCACACTGCCCTGTTGGCGTATGTCAGCGACCTGACGCTGCTCGACTCGGCCCTGATGCCGCACGGGCGCTCCTGGTACGGCAACCGGGTGATCACCGGAGCGAGCATCGACCACGCGATGTGGTTTCACCGCCGGTTCTCGATGAACGACTGGATGCTGTGCCGGCAGGTCAGCCCGATCGCCACCGGTGGCCGATGCCTGTGCACCTGCGACTTCACCACCGAGGCGGGTGCGCGCATCGCGTCGGCCTCCCAGGAGGGCATTCTGCGCGAACCCTGACCTCGACAGCACCGTTCAGACCGGCACGATCTCCGATTCGGAGGCGAGGAACCAGGTGATGTCCCCGATGAAGTTCTCTTCGTGCTCGCGAACTGCGTCGGCGGCCGGCGAAGCGAACGCCTCGGCCACCGCGGCGACCGACGGGAACCACAGCTCCGCCATCCCGTCGTACGCCCAGTCCTTGCGATGCTCGATCGCCGGATTCTGCACGTAGCGCTCGAGTTCCGGAAGCTTCCACACATACTCGGGGTGTTCGACGTTCCAGAAGTGAAGGAATTCGTCGCGAGAGAGTTCGGGCTTCGAGGTGATCAGCGCAACGATCTTGACGGACATACGTTCTCTCCTTCTGTCAGGGTCGGGCGCCGCGGTTCGGCGACCGAACGGAAAGGCGCGGCGGCGTCCGACCGCAGGCCACAGGGCCCGGTCGAACGCCGCCACGTGGAATCAGTGCGCGAGAGTCTTGGTCTTGTCCAGACCCGCCCCGGTCAGGGCACGCACCTGAAGCTCGTCGAAGGCGGCGTCGTTGGCCGGCTCGCGACTGAGGTAGCTGCCCACGATGCAGCCGAGGAATCCGGCGGGCACCGAGAACAGGATCGGGAACGCCAGCGGGAACGGCGCGGTTATCGACAGTGAATCCGACAGCAGCGGAGCCAGACTCGGCCACACCAGCGGGCCGGTCAGAATCAGCGCCAGCGCCGTCAGTAGACCCGACAACGCGCCGACCACGGCCCCGAGGGTGCGCATCCGCCGCCAGAGCAGCGTCATGATCAGCACGGGGAAGTTCGCGCTGGCCGCGGTGGAGGTTGCCAGCGTGGCCAGGAAGGTCACGTTCTGGGTGCCGCCGATGGCCAGGGTGGCACCGACGGTGACGATCACCAACGCCACCGCCGCGATCCGGCCGACCGTCATTTCCTCCCGTTCGGGCCGGTGGAAGGTCTTGGCCCACAGGTCGTGGGCGACCGCACTCGATGCGCTGAGCACCAGGCCGGCTGACACGGCCAGCAGGGTGGCGATCGAGACCGCGACCACCAGCGCCAGCAGCAGGTCGGAGGCGAATCCGTCGCCGCCGCCGAGCCAGACGGTCAAGGCAGGCAGGGCGAGATTGCCGCCCTTGCCGGCGATTTCCTCTCCGCCGGCGCCGAGGGCGGCGCGCGCGGAGATGCCGAGGAACGCGATGAGGACGTTGAATCCGCCGATCAGGCTGATTGCCCAGATCGCGGACTTGCGGGCCTCGATGGCATCGGGGACGGTGAAGAATCGCATCAGCACGTGCGGCAGGCCCACCGCGGACAACGTCACGGCCACCGCCATGGACAGGATGTTCCACGGACCCTTGAAGGAGTTTCCGGTGGACAGGTAGTGGTCGCCGAACTTACTCTGCGAGATCGCCTGCTCGATGATGTTGAGCGGGTTCGGATCGATCCGGATGAGAACCAGGATCACCAGCAGTGCCACCACGCTCATCAGGGCCACGGCCTTGATGATCTGCAGCCACGTGGTGGCGAGCATGCCGCCGAAGAGCACATAGGTGAGCATCAGGACCGCGGCGATCACCACGCCCCAGGAGAAGTCGATTCCGGCGAGGGCTTCCATCAGCACGCCGCCCGCGACCATCTGGGCGAGCAGGTAGAAGATGCAGATGAACAGCGTCGAGATCGCCGACACGATCCGGACCGGCCCGGACCGCAGCCGGGTGGCGAGCGCGTCAGCGAACGTGAAACGCCCGAGGTTGCGCAGCTTTTCGGCGATCAGGAACATCACCATCAGGAAGATCCCGCACGCGAAGATCGCGTAGACGATGCCGTCCATGCCGTAGAGGTAGGCCAGCCCGGCGTAACCCAGCAGGGAGGCGGATGAGAGAAAGTCACCGGCGATGGCGGTGCCGTTTTTACGCCCGGTCATACCGCCGCCGGCCGTCCAGAACTCCGCCGAGGTCTTCGTGCGGCGCGAGGCGAAGTAGGTCGCCACGAAAGTCGTGGCCAGCAACAGGACGGTGACGATGACCGCGGTGGTGTTGAATCCGTCAGACATTGCCGGTGACCTCTCGTTCGGGAGCGGCGGCGGGCGCACTGAGCACGGCCGCGGCCAGGATGTCCCAGTGGCGGGCGCGGCGCACGTACCAGGCGCCGAGGCTCATGACGGTTGCGACGTAGGCCAGGGACAGGATCAGCCCGATGCTCAGGCCTGATACGGGTCGCTTGGCGATGATCTCCGGGGCGAAGGCCGCGAAGCCGACGAGCGCGCAGAATGCCACTGCGAAAACGCTCCAGGCGACGGTGAAGAAGCTGCGGCGGTCATCTCGCAGTCGAAGCATCGCCGGATCGGACCAGAGCCGGCTCCAGTCGAGATCGGTCTCGGTGGGAGGCATGGTCAGCACCCTTTCTCGTGATGGTCGGTGCCGTCTTCGCGCGAATGCGGCGAGTTCACGACGAGGAGGAGCGGAGTCGCGCTGTGGGATGGACGACGCACTACATCCTCTGTAATGGACATCACACACGCTATACGAACGGGTGTTTGTTTGTCTAGCGGAGAACTATGCCGCGAGAGTCTTTGAAAAACGTGCGTTCGTTTGTATCGTGGGGGTGCGTGACCAGGTCACAGTGAGGCGGCCGCGCCCTGCACTCCCGCAGGACGCCGTCCGCGCGAGTCGGAGGAGTCCCATGATCGGAAACGGCACACTGCCGGACACCACGGAGCAAGCGGATCTACGCGAGATGGTGCGCGAGATCATCGAGAAGTTCGCGCCTCCGCAGCGGGTCAGGGAACTCGACGACGCCAACGCGTTCGACCTCGAGCTGTACCGGGCGCTGGGGGAAGCCGGCCTGATCGGACTCGACGCCCAGGTCGACGGCACCACCGGCGCCGACCCGCGGAACCAGGTCATCGTCCTCGAAGAGCTCGCCGCCGGCCCGACCTCGATGGCGGTGTGCCTGGTCGTGCAATACATGGGCGTCGGACTGCTCACCGAGTACGGCAGCGACCAGCAGCGCAGCACCGTCCTGGCCCCCCTGCTCGACGGTCGCGAGCGAGTGGCATTCGCGCTGACTGAACCCGACGGCGGCACCGACGTCGCCCGTGTCATGCGCACCCGGGCGAAGCAGTCCGGCGACGGCCGGTGGGTTCTCAACGGTGCCAAGACCTGGATCTCCGGCCCGCAGCACGCGAAGAACCTCATCGTCCTGGCCCGCACCTCGACGCCGGAGTCCTCTTCGATCGACGGCATCACCATGTTCGTCGTGCCCACCGACACCCCGGGCGTCACCGTGCGCGAACTCGACACCTTCGCCATCCACAGCCTCGACACCTGCGAGGTCACCTTCGACAACGTCGAGATCGACGCCGCCGCCGTGCTCGGGCACGTCGACAAGGGATTCCGTCAGGTGCTCGGTACACTCAATGGGGAACGACTCAACGCCGCGGCCGCCGCCCTCGGCATCGCCCGCGGCGCGCTGGAGGCAGCGGTCGACTACGGCCGCCAGCGGCAAGTGTTCGGGCGCCCGGCCGGCAGCTTCCAGGCCGGGCAGCACCGCCTGGTCGACGGCGCCATCGCGATCGAGGCCGCCCGCGCCCTGATGCTCCAAGCCGCCGAGGCCACCGCCACCGGTCAACGCGCCGACATCCTCAGCGCCATGGCCAAGGTCGCCGCCTCCGACGCCGCGGTCGCCGTCACCGACGCCGGCATGCGCCTGATGGGCGGATCCGGGTTCAGCAAGGAATACCCCATGGAGCGGCTGTTCCGGGACGCCCGCCTCTACACCTTCGCCCCACTGACAAACGAGATGCTCCGCAACCACATCGGTGAGAAGCATCTGGGGCTGCCGCGCTCGTTCTGACCAGCCCAGCCGATCACGACCACACAGAAAGAGAATCACCCATGACCGCGATCACCCCCTTCGCCGACGAACTCAACGCACTTCCGCCCCTGGCCTCGCGCTACGTCGACGTCGACGACCTGCCCTGGCGCCCCTCCGGGTACGAGGGCATCGACATCAAGGTGCTGCTCAAGGACGAGGAGAGCGGTCTGCTCACCGCCCTGTTCCGCTGGCAGCCCGGATCGGTCCTGCCCCTGCACGAGCACGTCCGGATCGAGCAGACCTGGGTGCTCGAAGGCAGCATCGTCGACGAGGAAGGCGAGACCACCGTCGGGAACTTCTCCTGGCGCCCGCAGGGCAACCAGCACCGCGCCTCCGCGCCCAACGGCGCCCTGGTGCTGTGCTTCTTCCTGACCCCCAACAAGTTCCTCGAAGGCCCCAATGCCGGGTCGACGCTGGAGTGACCAACCGATTCGCGAAGGACGCCCGTGAGTAGCACGAAAGTACGTCAGACACGACTGTTTTCCCCGCTGACCCTTCGGGATCTGACCATCGCGAACCGGTTGTGGGTCGCACCGATGTGCCAGTACTCCGCCGAGGACGGGGTACCGAACGACTGGCACCTGGTCCACCTGGGCACCTTCGCCAAGGGCGGTGCCGGCCTGCTGTTGACCGAGGCCACCGCGGTCACCGCCGAGGGCCGAATCAGCCTGGGAGACACCGGGCTGTGGAACGACGAGCAGGTCGAGGCCTTCGCCCGCATCAACCGGTTCGTCGCAGCGCAGGGCACGGTACCGGGAGTGCAACTCGCACACGCCGGCCGCAAGGCCTCCACACAGGTGCCCTGGGACGGCGGCGGTTCCCTACCGACCACCGACGGTGGCTGGCCCACGATCGGACCCTCCGCCATCGCCTCGGGTGATCTCGCCACCCCGGCAGAGATGACCGCCCACGAGATCGACGAGCTGATCACCGCATTCGCCGATGCCGCCGTCCGTGCCCGGCACGCCGGCTTCGAAGTCGTCGAAATCCATGCCGCGCACGGATATCTGATTCATCAGTTCCTCTCACCGCTGTCGAACCGGCGAACCGACGACTACGGCGGCGACTTCGACCGCCGGACACTGCTGTTGCGCGAGGTGATCGCCGCGGTGCGTGAGGTGTGGCCGCAGGACCGGCCGGTATTCGTGCGGATCTCGGCGACCGACTGGGCCGAGGGCGGCTGGACGGTCGACGACAGTGCCGCGCTGGCCGAGGCCCTCACCGGTACCGGGGTCGACCTGATCGACGTCTCCAGCGGCGGTCTGTCCCCGGAGCAGAAGATCACCGTCGGGCCCGGGTATCAGGTGCCGTTCGCGCGTCGCATCCGCGGCGCGGCACCGATCCCGGTGGCGGCGGTCGGGATGATCACCGAGGCCGCCCAGGCCGAGCAGGTGCTGGTCGACGGGTCCGCCGACGCGGTCTTCCTCGGCCGCATGCTGTTGCGTGAGCCGTTGTGGCCGCTGAAAGCGGCGAAGGAACTCGGAGCGGAGCTGCGCTGGCCGACGCCGTACCGGTCGGCGAAGTACCGCGGCAGCATTCCCTGAGGCGAGGGAGGTGCCGATGACACCCCCCAGACCGAACAGGACAGGCCGGTCCACCCGCAGTGGACCGGCCTGACTTGTTTCGGTGCGGTCAGCTGATGCGTTGCACCCGGCTCAGTGCACCGCGGCCACCGACCGCACGCGCACCGTGTTCGTCAGCGCACCGAGACCCTCGATGGTGGTCTCGAGGGTCGCACCGTCGCCGAGGTAGTCGTGGTCGGCATGCCCGACGCCACCGGGGGTGCCGGTGAGGATCACATCGCCCGCCTGCAGGGTGACGATGTGGGAGATGTATTCGATCAGCCGGTCCGGGGTGAACACCAAGTCCCCGGTCGAGTCCGACTGCCGGGTGACTCCGTCGACCGACGTGGTCAACGCCGCCCCCAAGGTGAACTCGTCCGCGGTGACCAGGACTGGGCCGAGCGGGCAGGTCTTCTCGAATGTCTTGCCCTGCAACCACTGCTGTGTGCGGTACTGGTAGTCGCGCATGGTGACGTCGTTGGCGACGGTGAAACCGGCGATGTAGTCGCCGGCCTCGGCGGCCGGGACCGCGGTCGCCGTCCGGCCGATGACGACGGCCAGTTCGCCCTCCCAGTCCACCTGCTGGTCGGCGTATCCGGGGACCGCGATGTCGTCGTGGGCGCCGATCAGCGCCTCCGGGAACTTCGCGAACAGCGTCGGATACTTCGGCAGTTCGCGACCCATCTCCTCGATGTGGTTCGCGTAGTTCAGGCCGACACAGACGATCTTCGTCGGGGCCGGCACCACCGGCGCGTACTCGGCCGCTTCGAACGAGCGCGACGGCCCGTCCGCGTCGGCGGCGATCGTGCGCCAGTTCGGGTTGCGGAGCAGGGCGGAGAGGTCGGCGTACGGGGTGATCGGGACGGCGGTGTCGCCGTCGATCCGAGCTGCGACGGTGGTGCCGCCCTGCCTCAGCGTGGCCAGCCTCATGAGACGGCGACCTCGGCCGGCTTCTTGAGCATCAGCCCGGACCGCTGCACCCGGCAGACCAGCTTGCCGTTCTGGTTGATGCCGCGGTGCTCGAACCGGACGATGCCGGTGTCGGGACGAGACTTCGACTCGCGCCGGGACAGGATCTCGGTCTCGACCCGCAGGGTGTCGCCGATCAGGACCGGGGCCGGGAACGCGATCTCCTCGAATCCGAGGTTGCCGAGGGTGGTGCCTATCGTGGTTTCCTGCACGGGAATACCGACGACCACACCGAGGGTGAAGACGCTGTTGACGATCCGTTCGCCGTACATGCTGTTCTTGGCGAATTCGGCATCGAGGTGCAAGGGCTGCACATTCATGGTGAGCGTGGTGAACAGCAGGTTGTCGGTTTCGGTCACCGTCCGGGTGACCGCGTGCGCGATGGTGAGCCCAGGTTCGAGCTCCTCGAAGTACAGGCCAGTCATGATGTCGTCCTTACTGTGATGGGTCTGTCGATCAGTGGGCGTTGATGGATTCGGCGAGCGCGACGACCCCGCGAGCGGTCTTGACGTGCGCGATGTCGACGTGCTCGCCCTCGAACAGGGCTGCGGCCTGGCCGTTGGCCTGCGCCTGCTCGAAGGCGTCGATCATCCGGCGGAACCGGTCGACCACCTTCGGGTCCGGCGCGTAGACGTCGTTGACGGTCTCGATGTGGGAGGGGTGGATCAGTACCTGCCCGGTGAAACCGAGTCGGCGGTTGCCCTCGGCGAATCGGCGCAGCCCGTCGAGGTCGGCGATTTCCTGCCACAGGCCGACGATGGGGTGCGCCAGCCCGGCGGCGCGGCAGGCGAGCACGGCCTTGCTGCGGTAGTGCAGGGTCTCCAGTCCCTCCGGGGTCCATTCGAAGCCGACCTCGCGGGAGACGTCCGCGTCGCGGGCGGCGGCCACCATCAGTGAGGCGACCCGGGGATGGGCAGCGGCGATCTCTTCGCAGTTGACCAGCGACTTCGCGGTCTCGAGTGTGGGGATCACCTCGACACTGCCGCGGACGAGGGCGGCCTCGATCTCGAAGTGCTCGAGCAGTGCGGCGAAGTCGAGGACCTCCCGCGCGCCGTACACCTTCGGCAGCAGCAGTCCGTCGAGCCCCGCACGTACCACGGCGGCGAGATCTCGACCGAAGTGATCGGTATCGAGTGCGTTCGGCCGAACCAAGACCGTGACGTCCGGGTGCGATCGCGACAGCGAGTCGATCGTCGCAGCCGCAACGGTACGGGCCTGCTCCTTGCTCGCGGCCGGCACCGAATCCTCGAGATCCAGGATCACCGCGTCGGCGCCGGCCCGGACGGCCTTGTCCGCCCAGCCCTCGCGATGGGCGGGCACGAACAGCAGAGAACGTAAGGGGCGCATAGTTTCCTCACTCCGAAGGCTGAACCCAGGGGAGGCCGTCGGGGTGCCCCGGTTGGTTCGCGCTGGGGATGTACAGCACGTCATCGCCTCCCGCCGGTGAGCGGAAATGTGTGGCCGATGGGTGAGTGCCCACGGCCCTTAAACGAACAATCGCTCGTACGTTATCACGGCCAATACTCCCAGCGCTATGGGTGAAAGCTGCAGCCGAGAGGCTCACGCAGCGCATTTGCACCGTTCCGGACCGGCTGCATCCGGCGGCGGAGTGGCGGGATCCGCCCCGATTCGGGCGATTGGCCGATGGGGGGGGTGCATGCCTGCGCGCCGTTGGTCGACTCCGCGGTTGTGCTTACGGGAAACCGTTCTCACTCATTGTTGCCCACCGCCGGTCCCGGACGCGGCCGGCCGGAACCGCCCGACTGCCGCATCCGGTTCCGCCGCCGCCGGGAGTCGTTCGATGGTGACGGCGCCATGAAAAGCGAACGCTTGTGTCCTGGATCACTCTCGTCTACGGTTCCGACGTACGGCCGTTCGTTCGTCTCTTGGTGCGTTTCACGTTCAGAGGTCGCTTCGCCGTCAAATCCTCGTGCGGGTGAAGTGCATCGAAACCAGTCCTCATGCAAAGAGAGCCACGATGACAAACTCAACGTCGCTACCCAAATCCGCACATACGGGCATACCGCTGACGTATGACCGCGAAAAGCAGGCCAAACGTGCTGCCATGTCGAGCTTCTTCGGCGGCGCACTCGAGTACTACGACTTCTACCTCTACACATCGGCAGCAGCACTCATCTTTCCCACCCTCTTCTTCTCGAAAGAGCTGGGAACCTCGAGTGCGACTCTGGCATCACTGGCCACGCTCGGTGTCGGCTATCTCGCGCGACCGGTCGGCGCGATCGTGTTCGGGCACATCGGTGACCGGTTGGGCCGCAAATCCGTACTGGTCGCCACCCTCGCCTTGATGGGGGTTGCGACGACGATCATCGGATTCCTTCCGACGTACGAGAGCGTGGGAGTGCTTGCTCCTGCGCTGCTGGTGGTCTGCCGACTCGCCCAGGGGCTCTCGGCCGGGGCAGAGACCACGGGTGCGAGCACAATTTCCATGGAGTCCGCACCCCCGGGACGGCGGGCGCAATACACCGCATGGACTCAGAACGGGAACTACGCAGGCTTCATCCTCGCCAGTATCGCCTGGCTCGGTGCCTCCGCGATGCCACGGGAGGTCCTGCTGTCGTGGGGATGGCGGATACCGTTCCTCGCCTCCATCCTGGTCGCCCTCGTCGCGTTCATCGTCCGCAGGAAGCTGGTCGAGCCGGAAATCTCCGCCGAGAACGTCAAGGGCAATTCGGGCACGCCGCGCAAGCCGCCGCTGATCGACGTTTTCCGGAGTCATCCGTGGCAGGTCCTTCGGACTGCATTGGTCTTGTTCCAAGGTGTCGGGTTGACGATCGTCTTCGGATTCGGTCTCACCTACGCAACCCAACCCCAATACGGAATCGAACTTCCCTACACGACCATGCTCTGGGTGGCCATCGTCTCGAATGCCGCTGCCATCGTGGCCCACCCCCCCTACGGAAAGCTCTCCGACCGTATCGGCAGACGCCCAGTGATGATTTTCGGAATGCTGGGGACGGCCGTCATGGGATTCGCCTACTTCGCGGCCGTGACGGCGAGGAACGTACCGGCGATCTTCCTGTGCGGCATCCTTCTCACGGGTGTCACGTTGGCAGCAACGACCGGCGTCTTCATGACGTTTCTCGGCGAGCAGTTCGACGCATCCGTGCGGATGACGGGAACCTCCGTCGGGTTCCAGATCGGGATGATCCTGGGCGGATTTTCTCCGACCATTGCGGCCGCCCTCATCGACGGCACCGACTGGCTGCCCGCAGCGTGGATCATCGCCGCGGCCTTCGTTATCGCTGCCACCGCAGTGTTCACCGCCCCGGAAACCAACAAGACGCCCCTGGAAGATCTCGGGCAGACCACGCACCGACGACAGAGCGAGCGAAGAGGAGCATTGTGATGCAGTCTGCCGAGAATTCCCCGCTGCCCGGTGTGCTGGATGCCGATCTCTACCAGGAAATCTGCCGACTCAAATCCGACTACTTCTTCGCGCTCGACACGAAGGACTGGGACCGCCTCCGGGGAGTATTCCACGCTGACGCGAGATTCGAAGGCTTCACCTTCGACGGGAGGGGAGCCGACGACTTCGTCCGCGGAGTCTCGGAGTGGCTGCGCGACATGAGAACAGTGCACCACGGCATGATGCCGGATATCCGCAGGGTGAGCCCGGCGCGCATCCGTGGACGGTGGGCGATGAGCGACTACTTGACCTGGCGCGATCGCGACTTCGTCTACAAGGGTTTCGAGATACCGGGAATGTACGGAGTGCGCGGATACGGCTTCTACGACGAGGAATACGCCCAGCAGGACGACGGTCGATGGAAGATCTCCTTCATGAGGCTCACACGCCTGTGGATCGATCCGCTGGTAGGTGACTACATCGATCCGCCCCGCTACAACGTCCCGGCCGTCGACCGGAACTGGCTGGAACCGGCCTGGACCGAACAAGTTCGCGCCCTGAACGAGATCGCCGGATAGGGCTGCAGTCGACCCGCGGCAAGCACCGGCCGCCCCCTCCCGTGGCGGCGGCCGGCGCCGTCGCGGGGAGTGCCCAGATGCCGCGGCGCTTCCGGCCGGCGGAGGCCCGGACGGACCGTCAGGCCGATGTGGGGCCCGCGAACTCGACACCGGGAATCGGAAATGTTTGACCAGTGGGTTTATCGGCCGTAGTCTTAAACGAACAATCGCTCGTACGTTAACGCGGCGGGTGCAGTCGGCGCTTTGAGGAGATTCGATGACAACGAATTCGGTGGGGACCGCCCCCCGGGTCCTGGGGCAACCCGACCGCTGGTGGGAAGACCTCGGCGTCGGAGACGTCCTGCGCGGTCCGGGCATGACGGTGACCGACGCGCACCTGGTGAACTGGGCCGGCCTGACCTGCGACATCGTCTCGCTACACCTCGACGAGGAGTACGCGGCCACCACCCAGTTCGGCCAGCGCATCGCACACGGACCCTTCACGCTGTCCCTCGCACTCGGTCTGACCACCCAGACCGGCTACTTCAGCAAAGTGGTGGCGTGGCTCGGCCTCGACGAGGTCCGTGCCCTACGCCCGGTCGTCATCGGGGACACGATCCATCCGGAGGCCGAGGTGATCGCCGCCCGTCCGACCAAGAAACCACAGCAGGGAATCTGGACGCTGTCCTACCGCGCCGTCAATCAAAAGGGCGACACCGTGATGACGTTCCAGAGCTCGTTCATCGTGCAACGCCGCCCCGAGGATGGAATCTGACGATGCTGTTCGAACCCCTGATCCTGCGCGGGACCACCTTCCCGAACCGAGCCTGGGTCAGCCCGATGTGTCAGCACTCCGCGACCGACGGTCGCGCCACCGACTGGCATCTGGTCCATCTCGGGTCCCGGGCGGTCGGCGGCGCCGGCCTGGTGATGGTCGAGTCCACCGCGATCCGGGCGGACGGGCGCATCTCGCCGTACGACGCCGGCCTCTGGAGTGACCAGCAGATCGACTCCTGGCGACGGATCACCGACTTTCTGCGCGAGAATGGTGCCCGTAGCGGGGTCCAGCTCAGCCACGCCGGCCGCAAAGCCTCCACCTACCGGCCCTGGGAGGGGACGGGCCCGCTGCCCGCGGAGGAGGGCGGCTGGCCGACTGTGGCGCCGTCCGCGCTGGCCTACACCGGTTTCGCGACCCCACATGCGTTGACCGAGCGAGAGATCGCCGAGATCGTCGTCCAATTCGGTGACGCCGCTGTGCGCGCGCATCGGGCGGGGTTCGACGTCGTGGAGATCCACGCCGCCCACGGATACCTCCTCCATCAATTCCTCTCACCATTGTCGAACACGCGGACCGACGGATACGGCGGAAGCTTCGACGCTCGTATCCGTCTGACCGTCGAGGTGGTGCGGGAAATCCGGTCCCGGCTCGCGGAATCGACACCGGTCTTCGTCCGCGTCTCCGCGACGGACTGGACGGACGGGGGATGGGACCTCGACGACACCATCGAACTGTCACGGCGTGTGCGCGATCTCGGCGTGGACCTGATCGATGTCTCGACCGGTGGCAACGTCTCCAACGCGCGGATACCAGTGCACCCGGGCTACCAGGTCGGCTTCGCCGAACACATTCGTCGTGCCGCCGACCTACTCACCGCCGCGGTCGGCCTGATCAATACTCCCGAACAAGCCGGCACCATCATCGCCACCGGGCAGGCCGACGCCGTGATGATCGGACGCGCCCACCTCGACGACCCCTACTGGGTCCGGCACGCAGCCGCCGCTCACGGCCACCAGGTACGCATCGACCAGTACGACCGCCCCGACCTGCGCAAGAGCACCACCTCCCCGAGCCGCTGACCTCGGACGCCTCGCGCTCAGCGGAGGCCCCGCACCACTGTGAAACAGACGTTTGTATCGAGAGGAGTACTGATGGCCGAGCAGGACAAGCCCGTTGTCACTCGCAAGGGCGAAGAAGTCCAGAACACCGGACAGTCCGGCGGCGCCGTTCGCGTGTCCGGGGTAAGTGTCCAGCACACCCCGGCAACGAAGATCTGGTTCGGGAAAGTCTTCAACGAGCCCGGTTACCGATCGCTCCCACATCACCACGGTGAGGCCGAGACCGGAGGATATGTCCTGACCGGACAGGCGCGAATCTACTTCGGCGAGAACTACAGCGAGTACATCGACATGTCCGAGGGCGACTTCGTCTTCGTCCCCCCGTTCATGCCGCACGTGGAAGCCAACATGAGCACCACCGACGAACTGGTGTGGCTGACCACTCGAACGCCGGAAAACATCGTCGTCAATCTTCCCGAGGTCGACGACAGCACCCTCGCCGGTTACATCCGCGTTAATGCCGCAGCGACCTCCTGAGCGACTGCGTCCGTAGAAGCATCGGCGTCACCGGAAGGGTGCGGACGGTCGCCGAACCCGTGACCGCCACTCGCGAGACGAACACCCCGCGCCCCGACGCGAGGATCCTGCCGGTGGCGCGTCCCAGCCCGCATCGAATGGAATTGTGGTGAACGTGTACTCCGACCGATCTGGTCAGCCGTCGGCAACGGAGGTGGGCTCGCAATCAGGTTCTCGATCCGATACGTCGTTGCATGATGAACACGTGAACGAGGGCGTATTCCTGGAGTTGCTGGCGAGGGGTGCCGATGCCTCGGCGTTCGATGAGCAGGTGCGCCTCGCGGCGGAATCCGGAGCCGGTCCGGAGCGCCTCGCAGAGCTTGAACGTCTGCGCGGACTGGCGCTGCGGACCACCGCCGTGCTCGAACGTCACGAGCGTCGAGAGTCGGAATTGGCCGTCCTCTTCGAGACGGCTCAGGATCTCACTCGCATTGGCGATGTCGATCGCCTGTTGCATGCCGTTGTCCGGCGGGCCCGCCGCATCCTGGCGGCCGATGTGGCCTACATTGCGTTGATCGATCGGGATCGACGCGACACCTACATGAGGGTCACCGACGGGATGGCTTCCTCGCCCATCCGCACCACACGTCTACCGATCGGGATCGGTCTCGGTGGTCTCGTGGCACAGGACGGAGTGCCCTATGCCACCAGCAACTTCTTCGAAGACGAGAGGTTCTCGCACACCGAAAACGTCGACCACGCAGTGCGTTCCGAAAACATCGTGGCGATCGTCGGCGTGCCGCTGTCGGTAGAATCCGACGTCGTCGGAGTCCTCTACGCTGCCGACCGGCATCCGCGTGAGTACCAGCCGGAAGACATAGCCCTGCTGTCGTCTCTGGCGGCCCTGTCGGCGGTCGCACTCGACGCCGCGAACGCGCTCGAAGAGGCCCGGCGTGCGGCCACGGAGTTGGCCGCCTCGCACGCTGTCGCAGACGAACGAGCCCGCACCCTCGAATCCATCTCCGAGGCACACCGCCGGCTGATGCAGACCGTCCTCGAGGGCGGAGGAGTGCACGACGTCGCGGCCGCCATCGCCGAAATCCTCGACGGGGACGTCGCGGTCCTTGACGCCGAGGGACTGACCTTGTGGTCCTCCCGCCACGCCACACCGGACTTCACACCGGCACAGGTAGACGAATCCGCCGTGGACAGTGACGGGCAGCCGTGGTCGGGGGTGACCGTGGCGGCGCGCGGTGTTCCCTTGGTACGTGTCCTCGTCGATCGCGCCGAACTCGACGCCGTCGAACACGGCGTACTCGAGCGGGGCGCTACTGCCCTCGCGCTCGTACTCGTCCTCGGTCGAATGGCCCTCGATGAGGAGGCACGATCGCGCGAGGAGCTGGTGGTAGACCTCCTCGCAGGGGTGCCGATGGACCGACTCGCCCTGCGGCGACGCTCCGAACGGGCCGGGCTGATGTGGGGCCCCTCCAACATCGTCCTGGTCGTCCGATCCCGAGACGACGAACGGAAGCGAATTCGGGCAGCGGTCGCGCGGTGGGCACCAGCGGGATCCGTGGTCGCAGAGTATCTGCAATCGACTCTCGTCCTCCTGGAGGGCCACGATGCCGGCCGTACCGCCAAGGCGCTGGCAGCGCACCTACGAGACGCTAGCCTGTCGACAGCCGTCGGCGGAGCCGGTCCGATCGACCTCCTCACCGACCTTCGGACGTCGTATGACGAGGCGAGCAGATGCGCCGAACTCCTCGTCGCGCTGGGACGAGGCGGGGGCGCCGAGCTGGCCGACCTGGGCCTCTTCGGTGTCCTTGGCGTACCGGAAGCGGCGGACCGCGCCGTCGAGTTCGTCGCCCGTGCGCTCGCTCCCCTGATCGAATACGACAACTCCCACGACGGTCACCTGGTCGAAACGCTGTCGGCCTATTTCGCCGCCGAACGGAGCCGGGCGAAAGCCGCCGCCGCACTTCACGTGCATGTGAACACCGTCGGAGCCCGGCTCTCTCGGGTTGCATCCCTGCTCGGTGCCGACTGGTCGGAGGGCTCCCGTCTGCTGGGGATCAGGATGGCGCTCGAGTTGCGGCCCCTTTTGGATGCGGAGCCTCCCCACTAACCCGAGCGCGCCGGCCAGAACGATTGCCGACTCTGATCGCGACGACACGAGACTGACTTTCGTTGTGGTGAAGAATATTTGCCCTACCACCAGGCGTCACATCCCGCCGAGGACTTGCCCCAGCGTGAACGCATCGGCCGGCGGCTGGTGCGTGACCACGGACCTGGCGGCCAGCCCGCAGGGTCTGGGGCCGGCCCCTGGTCAGCACTTCGTCCGACTGATCGCCGGCTGGGAGAGCATTACTTTCCGCGATTCTCGGCTCGCGGCGGACGCAGCCCGCGAACAGCGATGTTTTCGAGCACACCTTCTTCGGTGAAAACCTGTGTTCGGCAACATTGATGGTGGAAAGTGACCCACCTAACATTCTGAAGGTACTTATGGCGCAGGGCATATGACGACCCTCTCCACTGCTCGGAGAAGAATAGTGAGCGCACCGCCCGTCGACTCTCGACCGACACTCGCGATACTGCCCGCATCTGCGGAGTCAGGCTCCTTTTCCGTCCACGTGGGTGGCGGCCAGATCCGGCCATCCGTAGAAATCGAGGCTTAGGATGAAAAATGTCTGACGACCTAGCGGTCCTTGTTGCGGCACCGCCACATGCCAAGCCGCTCGCGCACAAACAATCACCGGCCAAGGTCATCCGTGCAGCAGTTGTCGGAACCGTTGTCGAGTACTACGACTTCGGCATCTTCGGTTATATGGCGACCACGATGGCTGCGCTGTTCTTTGTTTCAGGGAACCCGACGGCAAGTCTTCTCGGTACGTTTGCAACGTTTGCCGTGGCCTTCTTCATCCGAATCCCCGGCGGCATCTTCTTCGGCCACATCGGTGACAGATATGGTCGGAAGACGTCTCTCTCCTGGACCATTCTGCTGATGGTTGCGGCCACTGCCGGGATGGGCCTACTGCCCACGTACTACACACTCGGAGCGTGGGCGACCGCGATCCTCGTTCTCGGTCGCTGCGTCCAGGGTCTTGCCGCCGGAGGCGAGGTCGGCGGCGCAAACGCAATGGTCGCCGAATCCGCTCCCGCCCGTTGGCGTGCTACGCAAACGTCGATGGTCAACACGGGGACCTACCTCGGGTCACTGTGTGCATCGCTGATGGCGCTCGCAATCACCTCATTCTTTGACGAGCAGACGATTCTCGACTGGGTATGGCGGATCCCCTTCCTGCTCAGTGTCGTGCTCGGCGGCATCGGTATCTGGATCCGCAGTCAACTTGATGACACGCCGGAATTCGAGAAACTCGAGAATTCTGGGGAAAAGCAGGAAGTCCCCATACGGGAGCTGATCTCGACCTCCGGCGGCACTCTTGTCAAGATCATCTTCCTCGGTGCCATGATTACCGCCGGCTACTACATCGGTTCGGTGTATACGGCGACGTACCTCAAGACGACCGTCGGGCACTCGTCTCAAGTTGCGTTCCTCTCGACCGCGGTCGCGTTGATCCTTGGCATCATCACCCTTCCCCTGGCCGGGTGGGCATCGGACACCTGGGGACGTAAACCGGTGCTGTTCACGGGAAGTGCTGCGGGTATCGTGCTCGGCCTCCCGATGTTCATGATGATGTCAGGGGGCAGCGTCTGGGAGGCCATCGTTGGACAATCGACGCTGTTCATCTGTGTGTCGGTGGTCAACGGTGCATCGTTTGTCACCTATGCCGAACTGCTGAAGACCTCAGTTCGATATTCCGGTATCGCACTGGGAAACAACACCACCGTCACCCTCCTCGGCGGCACGGCCCCTTTCATTGCCACCTACCTGATCAGCGTCACCGGAAACCCACTCGCCCCAGCCGGATACTACGTCCTGGCAGCCGCTCTCACCTTTGGTGCCGTCTTCTTCATCGAGGAAACAAAGGGGATAGCGCTGAAGTCCGTCTGACTCCAAATTTCCATTGTCCGAAATTGTCTAGACTGTCGGGCCGGGCGCGCCCTCTTTGATGCTCTGGCATACAACCATTCCCGCGCAGTCTGAGAATTCAGGCTGCCTTGTTCACCAAAATCAATTTTTGAAAGGGCAATCAGCAATGACGCAGTATTTGACGGATCCCGCGACGACGTCCGAAACGGTCAGTTTCGACGACTACGCGGCCGTGACGAAGCTGAAGTCTCAGTACTTTCTGTTCCTCGATACGAAACAGTGGGCCCGCCTCCGCACGGTCTTCACGAACAACACCCGATTCGATGGATTCCCCTTCACCACATCGGATCCAGACGCCTTTGTCGCGGGCGTCTCCGAATTTTTCACCGACGTCACGACGACGCACCAGGGTTTCATGCCGCAGATCGTCCCCGCGGCAGACGGTCGTCTGCGCGGTCTCTGGTCGATGCACGATTTCCTGGTCTGGCCCCAGGACAGCCGCGTCTACAAGGGCATTGAGATACCAGGAATGTATGGGATCGACGGGTACGGGTACTACGAGGAGGAGTACACGAAAACCGACGAGGGCTGGAAGATCTCGTTCATGCGACTCGCGAGGACGCGGATCATCCCGCTGGTGGGTGGGCACATCGATCCGCCCAACTACGACGTGGCCTCTCCCGACCTGACCTGGATCGATGACGCTTAGTCCAAAGGCTCACGACGAAACCCGATCACTCCAGGCGGACCTCGAGTGGCCACGCGTCGACCAGTTTCGCAGCATGTCGTCAAGCTACAGGACTTGTCGAGAAGGGGAAATCAGAATATCTCGACCGGTGAAACGCGAGGTCCGACCGGGATCGTTCACGCACATAGCCCGAGCCCGATTTCGGGTTTGGTGACACTGGGCGTGTAGGCAACCAATCCGACAGAGAGGAACAGATCAATGACAGTCAACGGTGGACCGGTCCGCACGATCGCCCTGATCGGACGGAAACCGGGTATGTCGTTCGCCGAATTCGAAGAGTACTGGCGTGAAAAGCACGGCCCCATCGCGGCGAAGGTTCCTGGCCTGATCCGCTACGTGCAGCAACACATCGTCCCGCAGGAGGGGGCCACCGAACCGGACAACGAGTTCGGCATCGATGGCCTGGCCGTTCTTGATTTCGAGAGCGCCGAGGCGAGGGAGGCCGGATGGGCCTCGGGGGCCGGCCGGGCGGCTCTGGCGGACGGCGAGAACTTCATCGGCAAGATCTCCGTGGTGGTCGTCGAAGACCACGTCGTCGCCCGGTAACGGCCGACCGGAGCTCGGAGATCGTTCTCCCGGTGCCGGTCAATGTGGTTCCACCCTTGGCAGTGATTGAACGCCCGGCATGCGTACGCGAAACGGCTTCGCCGTTGAAGTCCGGACGCGAGACCACATGGCTCGCGCAGCCACGAATGTACCGATGGTTCAGAGCACATCATCTGCGCGCGAACGATGGGTTCTAAGACATTGAGGGCGGAACGTGATCTACCTAACGTTGGGAGTGTGCATATGGCACGAGCCCTATGTGACATCACGACCGCTCGGAGAAAACAATGACCGCACCGTCCTTCGCGTCCTCTGCCGACCTCGGGGAGAAGGAACAGACCCTGGAAGTTCTCGCCGATGGCGTGTACGCGCTGACGGCCGAGGGGGATCCCAACATCGGCGCCATCGAGGGCGAGGACTTCGTGGTCTGCTTCGAGGCGCTCGCCACCCCCGTGGCCGCTCAGGACTGGCTGCGCAAGCTGCGCGAGCACACCGACAAGCCCGTCCGCTACCTGGTGCTCTCGCACTACCACGCCGTCCGCGTGCTCGGTGCGTCCGCGTTCGACGCCGAGACCATCGTGTCGCACGAGACCACCCGCGCCCTGATCGAGGAGCGTGGAAAGGAAGACTGGGCGAGCGAATTCGGCCGGATGCCGCGCCTGGCCAAGGCTGCCGACTCGGTGCCGGGCCTGACGTGGCCGACGGTGACGTTCGCGGACAAGCTGACCATCGACCTCGGCGGCGACCGCGGTGACCTGGTGCTCCAGCACTTTGGGCGCGGGCACACCGAAGGTGACGTCGTCGCGTGGCTGCCGAAGCAGAAGATTCTCTTCGCAGGCGATCTCGTGGAGGCGCAGGCCGCGCTCTACACCGGCGACGCGTTCCATCGCGACTGGTCGACCGGCACCCTGGACGCCATCAAGGCGCTGGGTGCGGAGGTCCTGATCGGTGGCCGCGGCGCCGTCTCTCACGGCCGGGAGGCCGTCGACGCGGCGATCGAGCAGACCCGTCACTTCATCGAGGTCATGCTGGCCGAGGTCGGGGCGGTGCAGCAGCGCGGCGGCACCCTGAAGGAGGCGTTCGAAGCCACCCATGCCGCACTGAACGAGCAGTACGGGCACTGGCCGATCTTCGAGCACTGCCTCCCGTTCGACGTCTCCCGGGTGTGGGACGAACTCTCCGGCATCGAACGCCCCGTCATCTGGACCGCGGAGCGTGACCGCGAGGTCTGGGACCAGCTGCAGGGCTGACCCGCCGATCCGTCTAGTCCTTCAGGAGAAACTCATGACAGCGCAGTCCGAGCACGCGGCACCCCTTTCCGGTCAGGACAGCCCGACCGGCGACGAGGCGCCTCGCTCCATTCGTCGAGTCGTCACCGGCAGCATCGTCGGCACCGTCGTCGAGTACTACGACTTCGGCATCTACGGCTACATGGCCACCGTCCTCGCCGCGCTCTTCTTCCACGGTGGGGATCCGACCGCGGCTCTGCTCGGAACCCTCGCGGCCTTCGCGGTTGCCTTCTTCCTGCGGATCCCGGGTGGGATCCTCTTCGGGCACATCGGTGACCGATACGGCCGCAAGCGGGCCCTGTCGTGGACGATCATCTTGATGTGTCTTGCCACACTGGGAATCGGGCTTCTGCCAACCTATTTCACGATCGGAATCTGGGCGACGGTTCTGCTGGTGCTGCTTCGATGCCTGCAAGGCATCGCGGCGGGCGGAGAGCTCGGCGGTGCGACGGCATTCGTGGCCGAGTCCGCACCCCGGCACAAGCGGGCGGGACTGACCTCGCTGGTCAACGTCGGAATCAACCTCGGCTCACTCGCTGCTGCCCTGACCGCGCTGGCCGTCAACTCGGCCTTCACGCCCGAGCAAATCGAGGACATGGCGTGGCGTATCCCGTTCCTGCTCAGTCTCCCCTTGGCGTTCATCGGGATCTGGATCAGGTCTCGCATGGAGGACACCCCGCAGTTCGAGGAACTGAAGGAGTCCGGTGAGGTAGCGAAGGTGCCCGCGGTCGTCCTCTTCCGGGACTGGCGACCTACCATCGTGCGGATCGCGTGCCTGTCGGCGCTGTTCACCGGCGGCCACTACGTGGTCTACGTGTACGGGCCGATCCACATGCAGACCGTCGGAGACCACACCGCACAGATGTCCTTCGCGTCGACGTGTCTGGCACTGGTCTTCGGGGCCGTGGTGATGAATGCCGCCGGACACCTCTCCGACCGGGTCGGACGGCGCCGGGTGTTCCTGGCCGCGGCGATCACGGGCCTCGTGCTACCCGTGCCGGCGTTCGCCCTCATGGGCGGAAGCTCCACGGCTGCGGCCGTCATCGGTCAGGTCATGTTGAGCATTCCGGTCTCCCTGTCCATCGGCCCGGCGTTCTCGGCTTTCGCGGAGTTGATGAGTGCCCGTGTTCGGTACAGCGGGATCTCGTTGGGGATGAACGTCGCGCAGCTCATCCTCGGCGGCACGGCGCCCTTCCTCTGTGCATGGCTGGTCGACCTGACACAGGTGTCGCTGGCACCGGCGGGATTCTTCGCGGTCTGCGCCGCACTGGTGCTGCTCGGGTCCATCCGGATGCGGGAAACCGCCGGGTCTCACCTCATGGTGGATTGATCGGCGACCACACGGCCTCGGTATCCGGGATCGGATGCCGAGGCCGGCGCCGTCGGCCACACCGCACCTCGACACCATCCGCGCGATGACGCGAACTGCCCCGCCGGACCAGGTCGAGTTCCCGGCCCGGCTGGCGCTGCTGGTGGCGGGCGCACTCTTCATCCAAATTCTCGACTCCACCATCATTGCTCCGGCTGCGCCGCAGATGGCAGCGGACTTCGGCGTCGCGCCCGTCGACATCAATCTGGCGATCACGGTCTACGTGTTCACGGTCGGCGTGCTCATCCCGATCAGTGGATGGCTGGCCGACCGTTTCGGTCCTCGGCGCGTGTTCTGCCTGGCCCTGTCAGTTTTCACCCTGGCGTCGATCCTGTGCGCGCTCGCCCCGCACCACCTGGCACTGACCGCCGCACGGGTACTCCAGGGTGCGGGAGGGGCGATGATGGTCCCGGTGGGACGTCTGGCGGTGCTCCGAACCACCGCAAAGACCGATCTCGTCCGCGCCATCGCCTACCTGACCTGGCCTGCCCTGCTGGCGCCGGTCCTCGCCCCGCTGCTCGGCGGGGCACTGACGCAATACGCCTCGTGGCGTTGGATCTTCCTGCTCAACGTCCCCCTCGGGCTGGCGGCACTTCTGGTCGGCATGCGACTGGTTCCCGACCTTCGCCCCGATGCCGTGCCGCACCTGGATTGGCGTGGTTTCGCCTTCACCGCATTCGGTGTCGCGCTCCTGCTAATCTCCCTCGAGCAGCTCGGTGCCGGAGGCGGACCCGCCGCTGCTGTCCTGTTCGCGGTGGCGGTCGTCGCATTGACGTGGGCGGTCCGGCACTTGCATCGCTGCGACCAACCCCTGCTCGAGCTTCGGGTGCTGCGCGTGCGGACCTTTCGACTCACCGCGGTTAGCGGATCGGTGTACCGAGCGGTGATCATCACTATCCCGTTCCTGTTGCCCTTGCTGTTTCAAGTGGGACTGGGGTGGTCACCGGCCCTGTCGGGGGCGGTAGTCATTGCTCTCTTCGTCGGAAACATGGCGATCAAACCCGTCACCACGCCGCTGATGCGCCGTTTCGGCATCCGCACCGTGTTGTTCTGCTCGATCGCCGTCGGAATGGGCTGCCTCGGCGCAATGGCATGCCTCACCGCGTCCACACCGATCGCGTTGGTGCTGATCCTGCTCGCGGTCAGTGGTGTCGCCCGATCGATCGGTTTTACCGCCTACAACAGCGCAGCCTTCGCCGATGTGGAACCCGAGCGGATCAATCACGCGAACACCTTGCTGTCCACACTGCAAGAACTCGGTGCCGGCCTCGGAGTCGCGGTGGGCGCCCTTCTCGTGCGACTCGGACAGAACCTTCCCCAAGTCGTCCAGGAAGGGGCAGGTCCCTATCGCCTCACCTTCGCCATATTCGCGGTCGTGATGGTGCTCCCCGCGGTGGCGGCGCTGCGGCTGCCCCGGACTGCAGGGGACGAGGTCACCGGGCGAGCCTGATATCACCCGACCTTCACCGCGCTGTCCTCCGCCTGCTCATGCAAAGTAGGAACCTGGCCGTGGATGCGTGTGCGGAGCAGGATGGACCCGGCTGCGAGTGCCGAGAACAGGAGCCCGCTTAAAAGGAGGTTCTCGGTGCCGAGTTGCGAGATCACCCATCCGCCGACCGCGGAACCGATCGCGATGCCGAGGTTGGAAAAGGAAAGGTACAAGCTGTTGCCGAAAACGGGGGCCTCGGCGCATTCAGCGCTCAGCCAGGTTTGGCTGACAATCAGTCCGCCGGAGTGGAGGACGCCCCACACGACGACGAGCGCGATCATCGGCACCGCATAGCTCCCGAAAAACTGGACCAGAGCATAGACGGCGAAGAACGCGAGCGGATACCACATGACGGTGCGGTGCACGTTCCGGTGAAGAAGTGCCGCGAGAAGGTAGTTTCCGAGTACCCCGAAGATGCCGAAGACCATCAGCAGAACTCCGGTCCAGGGGTTCGCCAGTCCGGTGACGTCATCGAGGTACTCGGCAAAGTAGCTGTACACCGCGAACATGGCGGCAAAGATGAAGACGACCGTCGAGACATTCATCCACACCTGCGGCTTGCGGAGGATGCGCAACTGCTCCCCGTAAGACAGCTTCTCGCGGACCGGCATGGTGGGCATCACCAGCACGATCCCTACGACAGCGAACGCGCTGGCCGCGGCGGCGGCGAGGAATGCAACTTCGAGATTGACTGTGCCTGCGATGAAGGACGTGATTGGCACACCCAGCACCAGGCCGATGGCGACGCCGGCGAACACTTGCGCGCTGGCCTTTGTCTTGGTTCCGGGTCTGGCCATACTGACCGCGACCGCGATGGCGACAGAAAACAGCGACGCATGAATCAGCGCTGGAATCACCCGGAAGAGGAGGGAGAGTCCGAAGTTCGTCGAGAGGGCGTAGACCACATTGGAGAGCGCGAAGACGGACATCATCGCGACGAGAACCCACTTGCGGTTGAGTCCCGAGACTGCCAGGGCGACGAATGGTCCCGCGAGCGCAACGACGAGCGCGAAAAGGCTCACCAGCAGTCCGGCGCGCGAGACGGAGATTCCGAACCGCTCACCGAATTCGGGTAGGACGCCGACGACTCCCAGTTCGGTGGTGATCGCGGAGAAGACGCTGAGACCAAGGATGAGGACGACGGATTTGTATCGGGTGTGCATGATAGAGCCTCGTTCTTGAAGGGGCAGAGATGAATGACCGGGTCTTGTCGCGTTTGACAGCGTTATACGAGCCCGGCGCGAACGGGTTAGACTGCGAGATGAGAACAAATGCTCGTTCGTTAGATCGTGAGGGTGTTGTGAAGATCGGAGAATTATCGAAACTGACGGGCGTTCCGTCCCGACTGCTTCGGTACTACGAGGAGCAGGACTTGCTTCACCCCGACCGGGGACCCAACGGGTACCGGGACTACCCCGAAGCGGCAGTCGACCGGGTCCACCGCGTTCGTGACCTACTCGACGCCGGCATCCCCACTCGCGTGATCCGGGATCTGATTCCGTGCATGCCCGGTCCCGACGACACCATTGTCGGCGACGGAAGTCCCCGGCTCGTCGCGACACTGTCCGCGGAACTCGACGACATCGATCGGCGAATTGATGTCCTGACCCGCAACCGGGACGCGATAGCCCGTTACCTGCACGCCGTCGCGGCTCTCACCAACAAACCGTGACGGGAGGTTATGCGGACAGCGGGTGTGCTCGACCCGCCTCGGCGGCAAGAAATTCGACCGCACGCAAACGCGCCTCGGCGGCGGCGACGACGGGCAGGATCATGATCTGGTCGGTTCGGTAGCGCTGGGCGAGTGCGGTGAGACCCGCATACACCCGCGGCGCGGTGCCGGCGAGCACCCGCGGTTGATTTCTGGTGATCGCCGCTTTCTCGGCGGGTGAGTATTGATGCTGGCGGGCGGTCCGTACCGAGGGGAACCGGTGCACGGGCGCCCGCCGCCCCTCCACCTGAGCCAGCCACAGGTGCACGGTCGCCGCACTCTCGCGCGCCTCGTCCTCGGTGTCCGCGACGAACACAGCGACGATGACCTCAGGTTGGTCCAGGAAGGCCGAGGGAGTGAAGCGTCGGCGGTATGCGTCGGCGGCATGAGGACCGCGGCCACTGGGATTGATGAAGTGCGCGAACACAAATCCCAGGCCTTCGGATGCTGCAAGCTCCGAGGTGTTTCCGCTCGCCCCCAGGACCCACATCTGAGGCGTCGTTTCCAGCCGTGGCCGGGCGACGACACCGGAGAACCGATGGCCGTCCGGGTACGCCCCGCTCACAAACGCCTTGAGGTCTCGGACCTTGTCCGCATAGGCAAGTTCGACGCCCTTCTCCTCGTTGAGAGCGTGCGTGATCAGGTGGTCGGCCCCCGGTGTGCGACCGAATCCCAGGTCGACTCGATTCGGGTACAGCGCTTCGATCAATTTGTAGTTCTCGGCTACCTTGATGCTGCTGTAATGCGGAAGCATCACGCCGCCGGACCCCACACGGATTCGGTCCGTCGACGCCGCCAGGTGCATCATCAGGCCTTCGGGCGCGGTGGATGCCAGCGAATCGGTGTGGTGATGCTCGGACACCCAGAAACGCTCGAAACCGAGCGCATCGGCCTGTTGCGCAAGTCGCGTTGTCGCGTTCAGGGCGTCGCGAGCGGTCTCGCCCTCGTCGACGGGGGAGTAGTCCAGAATGCTCAGACGCATCGCGAACCTCTCTGTGCTCCGGGAATCGACGTGCTCGAATTCCCCAAGGACAACGCTAAACCTTCACATAGATGAGAAGGTCAAACCGAAGTGTCCTACCGCACAACGCGACTGCGCAGTGACCGCTGCGACGAATCCTGTCCGTGACAGTGTCCGGACGGGCGGCGCGACTTCACTTTCTTGGGCATCGCGCCCTCCGGGCGGCCATAACCCCGGGGGAGGTGTCCGTGGAGTACATGCAATGGCAATCGATTGCCAACATTTGCCATGCCCGGAACGTCCGAAAGCGGAGCTATGAAGAACACAGACCGGCACGCCGGCACGTCCGAGAGGGTTCCGACTCTCGCCGATGTGGCCAGGGAGGCGGGGGTGGTGATTTCCACTGCGTCGCGGTCGTTCACAAATCCACCGCGGGTCAATGCCCGCACCCGTGAGCGGATCGTCGAGGCCGCCGATCGGTTGGGGTACCGGCCCAATGCCCTTGCGCGGGCGCTCGAGTCCGGTCGGACACGCACCGTCGGGCTGGTAGTTTCCGACATCACCAATCCTCACTTCTTCGGGGTTGACCTTCGGATCCGACTTCTGCACACCCCCGCTGACCACCTTGGCCGGACCGCTCGAGATGGTCGGGCGCTCCGCCGTGGATCTCGTTCTAGCGGCCGGCAGGACGAACCGCGATGAGCTGACTCCACAATTGACAGCACCTGCGCATCTGGTGATCCGATCGACCACCGGTCCAGCCCTCTCGCGCGACTAAGGTCCCTCGCGTCAACGCAAACCCGAAAGAACCTGAAATACCGTTGGGCAACTTGTTTCGTCCCGCGACCAGAATCCCGCACCGACCGGGCGCCCGTGAGTTAGGCCGTCAATTCCTCGTGCGGCTGAAGTGCATCGGGCCCGGGACCGACCACCGTCGCTGGTGGCCGACAACGGAGCCTGGGCCTGGCTGCATGCCTACCCTCCGCGAGGTCTCTGGCACCGACAATCATCCGCCGCGCTGCAGGGTCTCGGGCCGCGCCGATATGGCGCGGCCCCGACAACGATTACCGGTCCCGGAAGCTCTGCAGGGCACGGTACGTCCCTGACACCCTGGTACGTGGCGTGGTCAGTCCTCACCGCAACCGACAGAAAACCAACCACCGAGCGATCGCTCAAGTCGGGGCATGCCAATCTCGGAGACCGCACTACGATCGCAGCGGGTCTCTCGCAATGAGAGCGGATCTGACACTTACCGTGAGATTCCCCCACGTGTCGAGACCGTACAACCCAGCGCAGGTCAGCAAGAACTCCGACATTCATGGCCGGTACAGCCGAGCCTTGGAGGAGTGCGGAGGCGTAGGTGTCGCGGTCGCAGACGATGAATTGGCATCAGGATCTGGTCGGGTAGGTGCCAGTCGGAGACGTCGACGATCCCCGACCGGACATGGCGGTGATCGAGCAGCGACGAGCCGGAGAAGAAGCCTTGCTCACCCATCAGCTCCTCGTAATACAACCCGCCGTCGAAGGTGTTGGGTGGGTATCGGCAGGACGGACCGAAGCTGCCGAGCACCAGCACGAATCTCGTTCCGGCTGAGTCACGCCGGGCAGCGGACGGCCCGGGGCTGGCCTTATTACAGGCGGGCCCGACGCGCGCACTCGACGCTGAGCAGGCTGAGCGCCCCGATGACGACGACGGCATACGCGGCGGACCCGGTGGCGTCGATGATCACCCCGAGCATCGGGGCCGCGATCACGGCGCCGATGTTACTGACGGTGACGATCATCCCGCTCACCTGGTCGCTGGCCTTGGGTTGAGAGAGCTCAGCCGC
Organism: Rhodococcus sp. NPDC057014; assembly: GCF_042673295.1. NCBI lineage: Bacteria > Bacillati > Actinomycetota > Actinomycetes > Mycobacteriales > Nocardiaceae > Rhodococcus > Rhodococcus sp. NPDC057014. The sequence goes on along the minus strand of NZ_JBHUSF010000013.1, from coordinate 39,266 downwards.
CCAGGCCCAGTAGGTGCCCCCGTAGAGGGAGGCAGCGAGGAACATCACGGCTGCTGGCTGCGACAGCACCCGGCCTGAGTCGCGCACAGCCTCAGGAATGTCTGTAGGCGAGCGCCTCGAGGTCCCCTTAAGTCAATCTGAGTTCCTCATATTCTGAAGTACGCCGCAGCGCGAATGTTCGACATTGACGGTACTGAATTCTTGGTCCTATGATGTCTATCACTAGACTGGCTGCGGGGAGTGGTTCGACACAAGCGCGCGAGAGGGAACCTCATGACAACACCACCTGTTTCGGGTGCGGTGGCAGCTTCACACGTGGTGGCGAGTCTCGTTGGTTCGGCGGGTTGGCTCTTCCTCCCCGTCGCCGTCCTGTCCGCTGCCATAGTCGTGTTTGGGCAAGCCTCTGCCCCGGCTCTCATTTCGCCGGCGCGCGCCTCGGCGACTTCTCGGCGCCTACGGTGCCGAACCTGTGTCGCCGTCATAGACGGCGCGTCTCGTGGCAGGTTCAATCCGGCAATCGCAGCGTCACCGCCGTGACTTCAACACGCTGAACACGCGACTGTCGAGAAGCTCATCCGCTACGACGATCTGCAACAGATACCTGTAGTGCGGCGTAGCACTCGGCAATTCGAGTAAGACGGCAGATCGATCGTCGTTCACGGCAGGCGCTAGCGGCGCCCCAAGATTCCAATCAAGTAGGCACTGGTGGTCACCTTCGAAGAAGTGATCAGACCACTGTGTCCTTGTTCTGCAGATGACAGATTCGACCAAGGAGATACAACAACATGAACAGACGACCTGTAGCGGTAGTAACCGGAGGCACAGGCGGAGTGGGTCAGGCGGTCTGCACTGGACTGGCGAGTCAGGGGTACGACATTGCCTTCACGTACCACAGAAATGAGGAAGGCGCACGAACTCTAGCCAAGGAAATCGCGAATCTTGATGCAGAGAACCACTTCGACAATCCGGATCTGTCGATACCACTGCAGGCAGACCGTTTCATTGGCGATGTCATGGAAAAATTCCACCAGGTCGATGCAGTAGTGCATGCGTCCGGCCCATACGTCGATCAAAGATTCGTGAGTACTTTTACCTCTGAGCAGTTCGACCGACACGTTCGGCAGGAGCTCACGGCGTTCTTCGAGCTCGTGCGGGTGACGCTTCCTCATCTCCGCGTCTCCGGTGGCTCGGTAACGGCAGTGACAACCATGGCACTTCGCAAGTTTCCGGCGAGGGATGCACTGTCCTCGATACCGAAGGGGGGCATCGAAGCTCTCATCCACGCACTTGCTGTGGAAGAAGGCCGCTATGGAATTCGAGCCAACGCCGTTGGGCCCGGAGTCCTGGCCGATGGAATGGGTGTGAATCTGGCTGCGACCGGCGATGTCCCGCCTGAAATGCGCGCGAAGGTTGAGCGTGAGATTCCGTTGCGACGCTTGGGTTCCGGTGCAGATGTCGCCCAGATGGTCTGCTTTCTCGCATCGAAGTCGGCGAGCTATGTCACCGGTCAGGTGATCGATGTCGATGGCGGTTACAGCTTATAGCCGTCAGTGCTGTGGTAGTCCGCGCGTCGATGAATTGCTGGCACCTTGTCAGGTGTCATGCCTGGCGAATTCATAGCTCCAGAGTGCGTTGCGATCCAGGACGCAGAACCTCTACTTCTCAGAAGGATGGAACATGTCAGGTTCGGGTACGCTGATCGTCTTCGCTGCTGCGACGCCAGGTTTGCAGTCGGAGTTTCGACGCTGGTACGACGAAGTCCATATTCCTGAAGTTCGGGCCGCCTACCCGGAACTGTCATCGGTCGAGCGCTACGACCTGACGCCGTCACCACAATTCGGCTCCTGTACTGGCTGGAGCTCTGTAGCGGTTTACTCGGTTGTGGGTGATCCCACCGAGGTCTGGTCGAGAATTTTGGCTGACGCTTCTCTCGGCAGATCCAGAAGTTTCGACTATGGGTCTGTGAGGGTGATTCCGCAGAACTGCAATCCATATCACGAGGCCGATGAGGCGCAGAACGTCAGCCATGGCAACGGACACGGCTTGCTCTGAGATCTAGGCACCCGAGCCGCTCTGAAAGACATACACGTCCTGACAAGTGACGTCGCAGAATCGAGAGAAGGAAGTGTTCGCGATGGAAGGTTCGCCTTCTTCGGCCGCAGGACTTGCAGGCCAGATGATGGAACAACCCCTGCTGTTGTCGTCAATCGTCGACCGCGCGGGAAAGATGTTCGCTGACCAAGAGGTTGTCGAATACAGCCCCTCCGGTGTAACCCGAGTGAAAGTGGGTGAGGTCGTCGCCCGCGCTCGCCGCCTTGCCTCCGCGCTGGATGCTTTGGGGATTCAACCAGGCGATCGAATCGCCACACTCGCGTGGAACTCGTCGCGCCACATCGAACTCTTCCTCGGAGTGCCATCGATGGGAGCGGTTCTCGTTCCCCTGAATGTCCGTCTCCACGCAAACGATCTCGAATACATTGTGCGCGACTCCGCGCCGCGCGCACTGTTCGTCGACGCATCCTTGGTGGAGCGCTTACCTGAGGCAGCCAAGGCAGTGGATCGCATCATCATCATGGATGATGGCGGTGCGCGGGCAGACGCTGTTGCCAATGCACTCGACTACGAAAGTCTCATACTTTCGGGTGATCCCGACCACGAGTTCGGGACTTTCCCCGAACGTTCTGCCTCAACGATCTGCTACACCAGCGGCACTACGAGTAAACCAAAGGGAGTGGTGTACAGCCACCGATCGACCGTTCTGCACACGCTGCTCGAAAGTTTGCCTGACTATTACAATATTAGTGAGCATGATGTGATCCTGCCGATTGCACCATTGTTTCACGGAAACGCCTGGGGATTGCCTTACGCTGCCTTGATGGCGGGGGCGCGTCTGGTTTTGCCGGGCTCGTTGAGGTCCCCGCAGGAGATCGTAAACATGATCGCGGAGCAGGGGGTCACCTTTGCGGGTGCAATCGTCAGCATCTGGCACGACATCTCGAAGCTTCCTAACCTCCCGGAGCTGCCGAGCCTGCGAATGGCTGTCGCCGGCGGTGCCGCCGTCTCGACTGCGATGATTCGTCGGTTTGACGAGTTGGGTATCCCGCTCGTGCAGGGGTTCGGGTTGACGGAGACAAATCCGCTCTTGTCGATAGGCGCTGTTCCGGCACGCTCGAGCGCACGAGGAGACGATCTGTTGGCCATCCGGTCATCGCTGGGCCGTCCTCTCCCGCTGGTACAGACAGCAGTCGACGATGAAGTCGGAGGTGAGCTTCTTTTGCGTGGGCCCACCATCGCCTCTGGGTACTACAACGTCGCCGATACGGAGCGATTCACCGCCGACGGATGGATGCGCACTGGCGATATCGTCCAGATTTCAGATGATGGCGTGATGAAGATCGTCGATCGGAAGAAGGACCTCGTGAAGTCAGGGGGAGAATGGATTCCGTCGATAGAGTTGGAGGGTGCGATTGTCGCGCACCCAGAAGTTTTGGAGGCGGCTGTCGTTGCGGTTCCTGACCCTCGTTGGAGTGAGCGTCCATTCGCCTTCGTGGTGCCGAAGGACGGCTGCGCCTTGGAGGCCACTGCACTCCGTGAGTACCTGCTAACCAAAGTTGCACGGTGGTGGGTGCCAGAGCGGATCGAAATTATTGCCGAGATCCCGAGGACACCCGGAGGGAAGTCGGATAAGCGCTCGATGCGCACGCGTGCCGAAGCGATCGTCACACCCTGACCCTCTCCGGGCCTAGCGGTCAGGACGTCAGCTATCTCCATTGGCTCGTCCCGATTCAAGGATGGAATGACACCAGCCGACGGGTCGCAGCTTCAGAACTCTTTGGTGAATGTCCAACATTGACGCTATCGAAGTTTGCGGGCTAAACTGCATAAACGGCGCGGTGATGTAGGACACACCGCTTTTGCATGCATGAGGGACATCACCAATCACCCCTCGATCCACCTACCTCCCTGATTCGAGGAAGCCCATGGTCACATCCGAGACCCGACCGTCTGAGGTCAAAATTGCTCGTGTCGCCGGCGCCAGCTTGGTCGGTACGACGATCGAGTTCTTCGACTTCTTCATCTTCGGAACCGCGTCAGCGCTGATCTTCAACAAGATCTTCTTCCCCTCGCTGAATCCGTACGCCGGTACCCTCGCCGCGTTCGCGACGTTCGGCGTAGCTTTTGCAGCCCGTCCCCTGGGTGCGTTGATCTTCGGTCACTTCGGTGACCGAGTTGGCCGGAAGGCCATGCTGGTTACGAGTCTGCTCCTCATGGGGATCGGCACTCTTTGTGTGGGACTGCTCCCGACGTATGCCCAAATTGGAATCCTAGCTCCCCTTCTCCTGGTCGTATGCCGACTCGTCCAGGGACTTGCACTTGGCGGCGAGTGGGGCGGCGCAGTTCTGATGGCTGTTGAACATGCACCGAAGCAACGGCGTGCCTTCTATGGGAGTTGGCCGCAGATGGGCGTGCCCCTCGGGCTCGTTCTGGCAACCGGAATCTTTTGGGTTGTTCAGCAGCTTTCTGACGACCAACTCATGTCTTGGGGATGGCGGGTGCCCTTCCTGGCAAGCGGCTTGATGATCGCCGTCGGCTTGTACATTCGCCTAAAGATCGAAGACAGCCCGGCATTCAAGGCTGTCCAGCAATCTGGCAGTCAGGAGCGTTTTCCAGCGCTCGCGGTCATCCGCACGGCGTGGAGAGGGGTCCTGATCGGGGCGATGGCAACCGCGGCAGGAAATGTGCCGTTCTACATTGCAACGGTCTACGCGCTCAAATGGGGCGCAGACAACGGGTTAGACCGAGGCACAATGCTCATCGCAATGTGCGTGGCGGCGATCGTGCAGGCAGTCACGATTCCACTGGTTGCAGTGTATTGCGATCGCCTGGGTCGGCGTCCCGTCATTCTTACCGGTTGCGTCTTCACCGCCGTCTGCGCCTTCCCGTTCTTCTGGCTTCTCGAGATGGGCACTCTCGGCGCCGCCCTTGCCGCGATGCTCCTTGCTCTGCCGTTGTGCAGCGCGCTGGTCTACTCGCCGCTTGCAGCCTTCCTACCCGAGCTCTTCCCAACCCAGCTGCGGTACAGCGGCTCCGGTATGGGTTACACCTTGGGAGCCCTGCTCTTTAGTGCGCCGGCACCGTTCATTGCAGCCGCCTTGGTGAACTCTTTCGATGCCACCTGGCCGTTGTCCGTCTTCATCATCGTTGCCGCAGCTATCTCGTTTACAGGTGTTGCATTGGCGCGAGAGTCGCGAGGTGATGACATCGACTGGATCGCCGATACATCGATCGAACCTGTTCCAGAGGGATCTACAACTGGAACGAACGAGATGAATCTACGTGGTGCTCAGGCCTGAAAGCTTGAGCGCGCTAAGGAGCAATAATGATGGACGGTTCGTCGATACGCCTGGCAGAGCAATTTCGATCGGTGTTTCTCAATAAGATCGATCCGGAGATCAGAGAGCGATGTCGAGAAGAGACTACAAAGTATCCAGAGGATATCGTTGCCGTGCAGCGTGTTCTGAACGAGCATGGCCTGGCGGTTCCTCACTGGCCGACCGAATGGGGTGGACGCAATTGGACGCCCTGGGAACATCATTTGCTCATGAGAGAAATGGGCCGCGCTGGGGTGCCGGAGCCATTGACGTTTAATGTCGACATGATAGGTCCGGTCATTGCTCGTTTTGGTACCGAAGAGCAGAAGGCCCGATTCTTAGGGCCGACTGCAAACCTTGACATCTGGTGGTGTCAGGGTTTCTCGGAGCCGGACGCCGGTTCTGATCTTGCGGCGTTGCGAACCCGAGCGGAGTTGCACGGTGATCATTTCGTAGTAAACGGCCAAAAGGCGTGGACCACGTACGCTCAGCACGCTGATTGGATGTTTGCGCTTGTCAGGACCGACGGCAATGCCGTAAAGAAGCAGGCGGGGATCAGCCTGATTCTGATCGATATGTCTTCTCCCGGCGTCGAAGTTCGCCCCATCAGGTTGATCGATGGCAGCCATGAGGTGAACGAGGTATTCCTGACCGACGTCAAAGTGCCCAGGGAGAATATTGTAGGGGACCTCAACTCGGGCTGGTCGTATGCCAAGTTCTTGTTGAGCAATGAGCGCGCGCGAATTGCGCGGGTAGGGGTCACACGGAGCAAAATCGAGCGAATTAAGCGCCTTGCCGGTGAGGACTTAGGCGACGGCAGGGGATTGCTCGAAGATCGATTTTTTCGGCGTCGCGTAGCCGAGATCGAAAACCAGCTCATGGCGCTTGAGTCCGCCGAGATTCGAGCTATTTCGGAAACCGATTTCGACGGACCCGGCTGCGGGCCCATTTTGAAACTGGTTGGTAGCCAGCTGCAGACCCGGTCGGCCGAGTTGCTGATGGACGTCGCGGGTCGTTATGGGATGGTCTCCGAGGGCCCCGAAAAGCTCGCACCGCTTTGGTCACAACGGTCTAGTTTGGAATACTTGGCCTGGCGAAAGGTCGAGATTTACGGTGGATCCACCGAAGTACAACGGATGCTCATTGCTTCGCAACTGCTTGGTGCTTGATCGCGCGGCCGTGGCATGTGGACGTTTGCTCCCCGAACCCCGCACTAATACTGCGAAGGACAAAGCGTGAACCTCGAATTGACTGCAGACCAGATTGCGTTGCGCGAAGCAACCAGGGATTTCTTGACTCGTCAACCTGACTTCGATATCAGAGAATCGACTGCCAAGCCCCAAAGGCGATGGCGGATTTCCACATGGGAGGCCCTCGGAGACCTCGGGGTGCAGGGATTGTGCATGCCGACGCAGTTCGGTGGTTCGGGTCTCGGGCCCGTTGAAGCAGTGATGATTGCCGAGGAGCTCGGGCGAGCGCTGGCACCTGAGCCCGTCGTCGAATGCGCTATGGTACCGGCAGAGGCACTTTGCCGTGCTGCTGGAGAGGAGCAGTGCGAGCGACTTCTGCCCTCAATTGCGTCAGGTGACGTACTGGCCGTTATCGCTCGCCCCGATGGCCCCTATTCTGTTCCGACGATCAATGCGTGGCGAGAGTCGGACGAATTCTTCGTGTCGGGGACGGCTCCGTTGGTGAGAAACGCGCAATCCGTCAACCTGCTCGTGGTCCCCGCTGTTCTTGACGACAAAGTGTCGTTTCTGTTGGTCGATCCTATCCAACCGGGTGTTCAGCGCACGGCTTACCTTTCACACGACCAAAGTCAGGGTGCAACGATCTGCTTTGATCGTGCGATCGCGGAGCTTATGCCGGCCGGTTCGGACGAGGTGTTGCGTACGGTTGTGGCCTTTCATCAAACTGCGCTTTGCTCGGAGGCGGTGGGCGTCATGGACACCGCACTGAAGACCACGGTGGAGTACCTGCAGCAGCGTAGACAGTTCGGTTCTCTGTTGGCCGATTTTCAGGCGCTCTCCCACCGGGCCGCTGAAATGTATGTATCAGTTGAACTCGCCCGCAGCATTACGCGTTATGCGAGTGTGGTCATAGGGCTCGATTCGATCGACGCGGATGAGCACCTCGCATCACGTTCCGCTGTCCAGGTCTGCCGCGCCATCCGTCAGATCGCCGAAACCTGTATCCACATGCACGGGGGAATCGGTGTCACCGAGGAACATCCAATTGGCAGACTAGCTGCTCGACTTATTGCGATTGAGCAGCAACTCGGGGGGATCGACTACCACCTCGACGTTCTGGCCGATTCCGTCAAGCCGGACCGGTCACCGGCAATCAGTGATGTCGAACTCGCGCTGTGAGAGAACATGAGGTGTTCCAGGTGAATGTGGCATCCGGTGCGGTGGAGGAGTCAGACTCTGCTGTGGCGGTTGATCTATTCCAATGCGTCCCGTAAGCCGGTACGCGGTGACACGGCGTTGCTCTCGCCACGTTGACAGTGCTGGCGACTGGGACGTGCATCACCCTTATGGGGGACTCGCCTTCGGTGGCGTCGCCCATCGGATAGCGAAGGTGCCGATGGGCGCTGTTGAGACAGCGCTCGCAAGAATTCTGAACGAACGGTGTATCCATCCCTCGTTGGATGCTCGTCAACTAGTTGCTGGGGCAGGGCCCTTCGCCGTAGTTCCTGAGGGGACGGACGGGGGCCGCTGACAGTGTTTGGATCGAAAGGAATTGGGATGGAGTTGATCGGAGTGATCGGCGGCGGCACCATGGGTGCCGGAATCGCCGAGGTATGCGCGAGGGCCGGGAGCGAGGTCCTGGTGCTTGAGACGAGGCAGGAGTTCGCGGAGGCCGCGAGCGCGCGGGTCGTGGCGTCGATCTCCCGCGGTGTCGCAAAGGGCAAGATCAGGCAGGAGGACGCCGACGCGGCTATCTCTCGGGTGCGGGTTACCCTCGACATCGGGGAATTCGCCGACCGCGACCTGGTCATCGAGGCCGCCCCGGAGATCGAGGCGCTCAAGTACGAGATCTTCGGCAAGCTCGACGAGATCGTCAAGCCGTCCGGCATCCTGGCAACCAACACCTCCTCGATCCCGGTGATCAAGGTCGCGCGCGCCACCACGCGTCCCGAGCACGTCGTAGGTATGCACTTTTTCAACCCGGTGCCGGTAATGCCGTTGGTGGAGATCATCTCCACCCTGGTCACCTCCCCGGAGTCGGCGGCCGCGGTCACCGACTACGCCATGAACACCCTGCGCAAGATCACCGTGCAAGCCGGTGACCGGTCCGGGTTCATCGTCAACGCGCTACTTGTACCGTACCTGTGCTCGGCGATCCGCATGTTCGAATCGGGCTACGCGTCCGCCGAAGACATCGATGCCGCAATGAAGGGTGGCTGCGGCTACCCGATGGGCCCGCTGACCTTGCTTGACAGTCTCGGCCTCGACGTCGCTCTCGCGACAACCGAGACGCTGTATGCCGAATTCGCCGAACCGCACTACGCCCCACCGGCGCTGCTGCGCCGCATGGTCGAAGCTGGCCGCCTCGGCCGCAAGACCGGGCGTGGCTTCTACAACTACACCTGAGACTGCAATTGTTCGGCATATCGGCTGGCTGAGAAGGCGAAGGTTCGTCTTCAAATCCTTCGGTAGGCTGCTCTGGCACATCGATCGGTTTGTCAAGGAGTGAGGCGGGCACTTCGTGGCGACTCAAGGTTTCTCGGCGATGGTTGTGGCCCAGGCAGTCGGCCAGACGACCACGGACACCGGAACTGTGACTCTCAGTTTGACCACGGCGTCAGCACCAGACTGACGCCGTCCTAACCTCAGATCAGGAATGAGATACGCATGAATGACGCAGTAATCATTGGCGCGGTTCGTACACCGGTCGGGAAGCGAGGCGGGGGCCTTTCGGAGACGCACCCCGCTGACCTCTCCGCGCACGTCCTTAACAGTCTCATTGATCGAAGCGGGATCAACCCGGCGGAGGTTGACGACGTCGTCTGGGGTTGCGTAAGCCAATTCGGAGAACAATCCTTCGATATTGCGCGTACCGCCGTGCTCTCGGCAGGTTGGCCGGAATCAGTGCCTGGAACCACTGTGGATCGTCAGTGTGGATCTTCACAGCAGGCTGTTCATTTCGGCGCCGCTGGATTGATCGCAGGGCATTACGACGCGGTCGTCGTTGGTGGCGTTGAAAGCATGTCAAGGGTTCCGATGGGCTCGGCGACCGCCGGGGGCAGCCCGTTCGGCGAGGGGTACGTCGCGCGTTACGGCGACGAGTTTCCGAACCAGGGTGTCGGCGCGGAGATGATCGCAGATCAGTGGAATCTGTCGCGAATGCAGCTCGACGAGTTCGCGTTGGAGTCGCACGCCCGCGCCGCTGCAGCTGTAGATGAAGGATTATTTGGCCGCGAGGTCACGTCGGTAACTGTGAAAGGCAAGGAAGTATCCAACGACGAAGGAATCCGCCGCAACGGCACCCTCGATAAGCTGGGTGCGCTTCGCCCCGTGTTTCGTGAAGATGGTCGGATCACCGCAGGCAACTCCTCTCAGATCTCCGACGGTTCAGCTGGACTGCTGCTCACGACATCCGAGGTAGCGGCCCGCATGGGCGTAAAGCCGCTGGCGCGCATCCATACGGCGGTCGTTGCCGGATCGGCACCGATGCCGATGCTTACAGGGCCAATTCCCGCTACGCACAAGGCGTTGGCCAAGTCGGGCCTAGCACTTAGTGACATTGGGGTATTCGAGGTAAACGAGGCCTTCGCGTCTGTGCCGCTCGCGTGGGCGAGCGAGTTCGGGGTGGACCTGTCACTTGTCAATCCTCGCGGTGGCGCAATCGCCCTGGGACATCCATTGGGTGGGTCTGGCGCAAGAATCATGACGACGATGCTGCACCATATGCTCGACGAGCAGATTCGATACGGTTTGCAGACCATGTGTGAGGGTGGTGGCCAGGCAAATGCCACCGTAGTCGAGCTTCTCTGATTCGAAGATGGTCGCTCTTGGACGCGGCGGCGGTCGCGAACTGCCGGGCATGGTGGCGGGGACGAAAAGCCAGGAGCAGGCGTGATCGCGCTGATCGGCGTTCTCGACAAGGTCGGGAGGATGGAGAGGGCGGTGTCGGTCATGAACCGTGTGCTGGGTCGGCCCTCCCCGGGGTGCTGAGGGCCGAGGGTGGCAGGCCGATGAGGGTGCCGATGCCGACGACGGGGCCGAACATCATTCATCTGCATCCACGCTGTCAGCTCGACGGCGAGGGCTACGACCACGAGCCAGATCTGATTCTGCGCGAAGCCGTGTAGCGGCAGGTTCCTCAGTGTGGTGTCCTTGGCTGTGCGGATGCGATCCCCGCAGCGGGCGCGGCGCCGGTGCCGCAACTCCAGAGCGGCCAGTTGACCGCGAGCGGCGTTGGTGACGAACGCGGCCAACCGCAGCCCGTTGACGTCGGTGAACCGCAGCTGCGCACCCGGGTGCGGGCGTTCCTTCCTGACGATCACCCGCATCCCGGCCGGACAGCCGGACAGGTCGAGGACGTCGGCGGCCTCGACCACCCGCGCGCCATCGCGAGGGTGGCCGTCGGCGTTGTAGGCGGGTGTCCACGCGGGCGCGGGGATGTCGTCGAGGCGGTGACCATCTGGTCGGTGAGCCCGAACCCGACCGAGTACGACAGCTTCTGGCGTTCGAGGTAGTCGACGAATGCGTGGGTGCCGCCGGCACCGACGGCGGTCGATCAGGACCTTGCGGCCGACGCGGCCACCTTTGGCGGTGAAGGGCAACTGTCGCAGGCATTCCCGTGCGAGTTCGATGTGATCGGCGGCAGTGTTCGAGCCGGCATTGCCCGGGCCAGCATCGGGTCCGTGGTCGACGAACCCGCACAGCGGATGGAAGCCGAAACCACGTTTGTAGATCGGGGCGGCTTCCTCCTTCTCCGAGTGTGCGGTGACCAGGGTGGCGTCAAGGTCGATGATCAACGGGTTCTCGGCGTCGATCTCGTGGTCGGGCGCAGCGGAACTGGCGTGAGACCAGGGGCGGGCGCGGGCCGTCGCTCGTGCGGTGTTGATCGCGGACAACGCCTTCGGAACATTTGATCAGCCGGGAAACGGTCGGGTCCGATGCCTTGCCGAAGACTGCGAATTCCTCGCGCAGGACAGCGATGTCGGCGAGACAGTCCCTGCCGACCGCGGTTGACGCAGCGAGGTCGAGCAGGATCTTGCCTGGATCGTGGGTCGCCAGAGGCCGTGCGCCACGGCGCCAGCGCCGTCGACAAGGTGGCGGACAGGCCCGTCTTCTTGGCGGTCCGCAGCAGCGTGACCGCTCCACCCTGCGACACGACACCCGTTCCCGTGGTGTCGACAGACAGCGACGGGTAGGGACCAGTAGACTTCATCACCCGACAGGTGCTCCTCGAACTCGCACGAACATGACCCTCAGCAAGTCATATTCTTGCAGTTCAGAGCACCATTCTTTCCGAGCGAAACAGGCCCACTCCCGGTTCAGTGTGAAAGCGCGAGGCTAGGCCATTATCCGGTGCGGCTCGGCGTCATGGGGGTCCAGCGACACCGCTGCACGTGGCTCGACCACGAAGCGAGCCCATATTTTTCACCGGATTCACCCTTGACTCTTTGGCCGCCCTGCGTCCTTCTTCGGCCGTCGTCTCCAGTGGGGAGGTCGGAACGACACCATGCCAAGCCGACGGAGACCACAACCCCTGCCGCAACCATGATTCTGGGATTTCTTATACCTCTGACAGTTCTTGCTGCACACGGGAGTCCAGGGATAGTGGCACAGCGGTGCACGTGCGCGCGCGACTGTCCAACGGGACCATATGGATGGGTCGAGTTGCTGACTACTCGCCGGATCACGAGGTAATAGATTGTTTCGAACATTGCCTCGACACGCTCGACGATGCTCTTCAGCAGGAGCGGTTCGTCCATCATCGTCGACGGAAACATGATCTCGTCCTGTTCCGTCCACGTAGTAGTCATCCTGCGATCCCTGATCTTTCCCATGCACGTACTGCGGTTCGCAGAACATGGATCTGCGTCTCCAGTGGAGCGGTGTCGTTCATGATCTTGAGAGCGAGCGTTGTCACCCCGGCGGCGGCGAAATCCTTCATCCGCTGGGCGATGCGGTCTTGGGTTCCGACCAGTGAGGTCCGGTCGATCAGGTCCCGAGGGACCGCCGCGCACGCGCCCGCCTTGTCGTTTCCGAGGTACCGGTCCTGAATGATTCCGGCTTCCTCCTCGAAGCCCATCTTGATCGCGGTCTCGTTGTAGTAGTTTTTCGCGCGGCTCCCCATGCCGCCGACGTAGAGCGCGACGTATTCGCGAACCTGGTCCGCTGCGGTATCCAACGACTCGTCGACGGAAATCGGAACCGTTGCCACTACATCGAATCCGTCCAGGTCCTTGCCGCTCGCGCGTCGCCCGGACCGGATCCGCGACAGGGCGTCGTCGGATTGGTCCGGGGAGTAGAACAATGCGTGCCATCCGTCGGCGATCTCGCCGGCAAGTTCGATCGCCTTCGGCCCAGTTGCAGCGAGGTACAACGGGATGTGTTCGCGCCGAGGATGAATGATCAACTTGAGCGGTTTCCCTGGACCGTCGGGCAACGGGAGCGGATAGTAGCATCCATCGGAAGTGACCCGGTCGCGGCGCCACACCTGTTCGAGGATGTTGACATACTCGCGGATCCGGGTCAGCGGTCGATCGGACCGGACCCCGTGCCAGCCCTCGGTGACCTGCGGCCCGGACGGTCCGAGCCCCAGCCGGAACCGGCCGCTCGACAACAGGTCCAACGTCGCCGCGGTCATCGCGGTCATCGCCGGTGTCCGGGCGGGGGTCTGCATGATCGAACTGCCGAGATCGATGGTCGACGTGTGTGCTGCGAGCCAGCCGAGGACCGACACAGCATCGGAACCGTAGGCTTCAGCGGCCCAGCACACCGAGAAGCCGATTCGTTCGGCTTCCTTCGCCAACTCGAGGCTGTGTGGATTCGAGAGAAAGTCCTGTCCGAAGTTCAGGCCGAGTTTCATACGCGGTCGTCCTTTCGTGGCGGGACCGGTATGACCGTGCGAACGGAGCACGGGCGGTCGAACGAGCGTATCGTCACGGGACGTTTCCGCGGTATTTGGCGGACCGGTACTGATCAGGCCAGTGCACGAGGTCTTCGACGCCGAGTTCCTTGGCCGCCCGCAGCGGCCACATCGGATCGCGCAGGAGGTTGCGACCGATGAACACTGCGTCGGCCGCCCCGTCCGCGAGAGTCTGTTCCGCCTGCGAAGATTCGTTTATCAGGCCGACCGCTGCGACGGGGATCCCGGTGGCTTCCCGTATCCGGCGGGCGAACGGGACCTGGTATCCCGGGCCCACCGGAATGACCTGATCCGGCGTCAGTCCACCGCTCGACACGTCGATCAGGTCGATGCCCGAGCCCTGCAGGCTCTCGATCAGTGCGATGCTCTCCTCGATATCCCAGCCGCCGTCGACCCAGTCCGTCGCCGAGATCCGGAGGAACAACGGAAGGTGTTGCGGCCACGCGTCCCGCACGGCCGCAACGATCTCTCGGAGCAGCCGGCTGCGTCCGGCGAGGTCGCCGCCGTACTCGTCGGTGCGGGTGTTGCTCAACGGCGAGAGGAACTGATGAATGAGATAGCCGTGAGCAGCGTGGATCTCGACGACTTCGAACCCTGCAGTGTTGGCGCGGCGTGTCGCGGCGGCGAAGTCGGCAACGACCTGAGTGATGTCCGCGTGAGACATCGCGCGGGGGACTGTCATGTCTCCCCAGGAAAGTGCCGACGGCCCGACCGTCTGCCACCCCCCTGCCTCTGGTGGGACCGTGGCGTACGCAGGACGTTCCCACGGAGGCGGCGTCGAAGCCTTACGGCCGGCGTGTGCCAGCTGAATGGCAGGGGTCGAGCCCTGATCGATGATGAATCGCGTGATCCGGGCAAACGCGGCCTTCTGCTCGTCGTCCCACAGGCCGAGGCAGCCGGGGCTGATCCGCCCCTCCGGGTTCACAGCGGTCGCTTCGGTCATGACGAGGCCTGAACGGCCCTTGGCGAATCCGCCGAGATGCACCAGGTGCCAGTCGTTGGGGACGCCGTCGACGGCGGAATACTGGCACATGGGTGCGACCCAGAGGCGATTGGGGGCGGTGACGCCCCGGATCGTCATCGGCGCGAATAGGCGGACGTTTCGGCTCTTCGGCGAATGGGTGCGACCCCTTAGCTGAACCGGACGATGATCGGTGTCTAGTTGATTCACGAGGTGACCTCAATCTTCGATGTACCGGACGCGCCGTTCGAGTCCGAGTTGCCGGCTGTGGTGGACCAGTTGATGTCGTCGTTGCGGGATTCGCGGGCGAGGGCGACACCGATGAACGAGATGGCGGCGGCGATGACGACGCAGAGCGCGAGTGGCCAGGTCGCATCGAACTTGTCGACGAGAGCGGCCGCGAGGAACGGAACCGGGGCGCTGAAGATAAGGGCGCCGAGGGTATAGGCCATGCCGGAACCGCTGTATCGCAACTGTGTCGGGAAGATCTCCGGCAGGAACACGGCGAGCGGCGCGTACACCATCGCACTTCCGAGAGGCAGGGCGAGAAACATCGCAAGATAGATCGCGGGCGTGCTGCCGGACTGGAGGAGCCAGAAGAAGGGGAAGGCCACCGAACCGGTGACGATGCAGCCTGCCAGAAGGACGGGACGGCGCCCGAGACGGTCGCAGTACATCGCGACGATCGGGATAGTGATGGCTTGTACGATCGAGGCGACGCACACAGCCATCAGCAGTGTGCCGCGTTCGAGGCCGTTGTCCGAGCCCCACTTGAGCGCGTATACGGTGGCCAGGTAAAACGGAACGTTGCCCGCGGCGGTGGCCATGGCGCCGATGATGACGCCCTTGCCGGCGGTGCGGAGAACGGTGATCGCGGGGAAACGTTCTTGTTTGCCTTCGCTTTGGACCGCCTTGAAGGCGGGGCTGTCTTCGATCTTCAGCCGGATGTAGAGACCGACGGCCACCATCAGTCCGCTGGCGAGAAATGGGATACGCCAGCCCCACGCCATCAGCTGATCTTCGGGGAGCTGTTGGACCAGCCAAAACATTGAAGTGGCCAGCACGAGACCAAGTGGGACGCCCATCTGCGGCCAACTGCCGTAGAACGCGCGTCGTCGTGGCGGTGCGTGCTCGATGGCCATCAGGACTGCGCCGCCCCACTCACCGCCGAGGGCTAGTCCTTGGATCAGTCGGCAGAGAACGAGGAGGATAGGCGCCAGGATGCCGACCTGCGCGTACGTGGGGAGTAGGCCCACGCACGCGGTGCCGATACCCATGAGCAGCAGGCTGGTCACGAGCATCGTCTTGCGTCCGAGTCGGTCTCCGAAGTGACCGAACAGCAGGGCGCCGAGGGGGCGGGCAGCGAAGGCGACTCCGAAAGTGGCGAACGCCGCGAGTGTCCCGGCGAGCGGGTCCAGCGCGGAGAAAAACACCTTGTTGAAGATGAGCGCCGAGGCGGTACCAAAGATGAAGAAGTCGAAGAACTCGATCGTCGTGCCGACCAGGCTAGCGCCGGCAACGCGCGAGATCCTTACTTCATTCGGTTGAGGGTTGCGTGTAGCCACTGGATTCCTTTGGCGAGGTGAGGAGTCGATGCGCAGGAGTGCCGGCCGCTACCGATCGGCCGAGTTGTTACTTGAGTCACGGTCTGTGGAGGTTAGCAATCTGTGGACAATCTATGCAAGAGCAGACATTCAAATGTAGGTCCTTTATGAGAGTGAGAATGCGTCGGCAAACCGGGGCAGCTTTCACGCCTGTCGCGTTCCGCGGGTGGCCACGCTCGAGTCGGGACCTCAATCGCCGGGACGAACAGCGCGCAGAACTTCCGGACGCCATATCACGAAGACCTGTTCGTCGCCCGTGGGGTTCGATCGAATGAAGGGGAGCTGTCGGGGGGAAATACCATCGGAGAGCTGGATCCCGGTTGCGGTCCAGGGGTGGTTGCAACGATGCCTTGCGGGCATGCGAGGTGGGTGTTAATGTCCGACCTTGACCCTCCCGAAGCTGAATCATCCACGTCGAGGGCGTGTCGGTGATCGTGAATTACGGAATCAATCGGACTAGGTTTCCACATCCGGCCCCGGTAGGTGTCCGGGGGCAGGGGCACTGCCACCTCGTGACCGCGACACCGGCCGCCGCAGGTCTCGAGGTGACGATCCGGGTGACCGTCGAGATCGAGGACGTCGACAAGCCTGCTTGTATCGCCGATCTAGTCAATCAAACCGGACACTGAGGAAGTCGTCGTTTCGCACTCGATGGACTCAGCCGCCTCGGAAATTCCGCTCCGCAACTGCACCTCCGAACTCAAGGATCGACGATGAATGACACACACGGTGAACTGCTCTGGGTGCCGACGCCCGATCGGGTCGAGCAGTCTGCAATGGCTCAGTTTCGCAGGTTCGTCGAACAGTCCTACGGACTTGACCTATCGTCCTACGACGCATTGTGGAGGTGGTCGGTCAGCAACGTCGAGCAGTTCTGGGCCGCAGTCTGGGACTACTTCGAAGTCGGGCATCGTGAAGGTGTCGAGATTCTAGTTGGTGGACCGATGCCGGAGCACCGCTGGTTTCCCGGCGCAACACTCAACTTCGCCGGCTACCTGCTCTCCCGCGGAAACGGGAAGGATCCTGCAGTTCTCACAGTGGGGGAGAGCGGTGAGGAGCAGTGGATCGATCGTGCCGAACTGCGTCGCCAGACTGGAGCACTCGCCGCTTCTCTGCGGACGGCCGGGGTGCGCCGTGGGGACGTCGTGGCGGGATACCTGCCGAATACCGCCCACGCCATCGTTGCGTTCGCCGCTGCAGCCACCCTCGGCGCGGTCTGGGCTTCAGTGGGTCAGGATTACGCACCCAGCGCCGTGGTCAACCGACTCGGCCAGCTGAATCCGACCGCCCTGGTCACTGCCGACGGCTACCGTTTCAACGGGCGCGCACACTCACGAATAGCGGCGGTGAACGAGATCGTCGCCGCGGTTCCGAGCATTAGGCACACGATTGTCGTGGACCGCATCGGCGAGGCCGCAGTAGGTCCGCACCGACAGCTGTGGGACAGCGCCGTAGCGGGTACCGCCTCGGTCTCGCCGGTGTCGGTCGACTTCTCTGACCCGTTGTGGGTGCTGTTCTCATCGGGGACTACGGGAGTCCCGAAAGGTCTGGTGCACAGCCACGGTGGGGTCTTGCTCGAGATGCTGAAGAATATCGGGCTGCACATGGATGTTGGCCCCGGAGATCGGTTCTTTTGGTATACCTCGCCGAGCTGGATGATGTGGAACGTCCATGCCAGCGCTCTGGCAACCGGGGCCAGTATTGTCTGCTACGAAGGTTCACCTACTTATCCGGACGAGTCGGCGATGTGGCGACTCGTGCAGAACCGCGGTGTCACATACTTCGGCACCAGCCCCGGATTCCTGCAGTCCTGCGCCGAAGCCGCTGTCGAGCCACGACGCGACTTCGATTTGTCCGCACTTCGTGGGATGGGGTCGACCGGTTCGCCGCTGTCGGCGAACATCCACCGCTGGGCGCGCGAACATGTCGGTGACATTCCCCTCAACTCGTTAAGTGGCGGAACCGACGTGGCAGGAGGGTTTCTGAACGGCTCTCCCGATGTGCCGGTCTGGGCGGGAGAGCTCTCGGTGCGCGCACTGGGAGTGCGGGTCGAGGCATGGGACGACGAGGGCAGGCCAGTGGCCACCGGCGACGTCGGTGAACTGGTGGTGACCAGACCGATGCCGTCCATGCCGATCAGGTTCTGGGCAGATGCCGACGGATCCCGGTACCGGGACACCTATTTTGCCAACTACCCCGGGGTGTGGCGACACGGTGACTGGATAACTCTCACTGAACGTGGATCGGCAATCGTCCACGGTCGATCCGACGCGACGCTGAACCGTAACGGGGTTCGGATGGGGAGTGGTGACATTTACGCGGTTGTCGAGGCCGTGCCGGGCATTTCCGAGGCTCTCGTGATCGGGGTCGAGAGGCCCGATGGCTCCTACTGGATGCCGATGTTCGTCGTTACGCGTGAAGGTCGACGTCTAGATGCCGATATGCGCGCGCACATCACGGAGTCAATCCGGCGGGATCTTTCGCCACGGCACGTCCCAGACGAGATCGTGGAGGTGCCTGGGATTCCGCACACCAAGACCGGAAAGAAGCTCGAAGTGCCCGTGAAGAAGGTCCTCCTCGGAGCCGACCCAGCCGCGGCAGCATCCTCGGATTCCCTGGACGACGTGTCGCTCCTCGAGCAATTCGCCGGGCTCCGGCCGGGAAGTTGTGCAAGTCTTTGTTCCTGAGTTCGACAGCAAACGGTGCTCACCTATGCAAATTCCACGGTGTCGACTGCCATGCTTCGGCACCGCCCGCGAATCATAGGTGGACGGCGAACCGTCCTTGGGGGCAGTTGTTGCCCGGCGATGACGGCGTAGGACCTGGACGTGGGACTGGCGTGTCGAACAGGTCTTCGCCCAGCGAAGTGTGGATACCAGTCCGGCAACGCCGACCGGTGCGCTACCCGCAATCAGGAAGCACAAGTTCCCGGGCCGGACTGTACCTTTGCTCAGCAGACCATCAGCTACGTCCAGAGCGTCAAAGCTGCAGTCGCCCCCCCGGTCTCGACCTGTCCAAGCGTACATGCGTACCCGCCAAGCAAGGAGCACGAATGAGCGAGAGTCGACCAGCACCCGCTTCCCACAACGGGGCTCCCACCACATCCCCGATGCGAATCGGACTGGTCGCGGAGACCGTGAGGGCCGAAACACGTGTCGCACTGACCCCGGATGCGGTGCGCAAGGTCGTCAGCCTCGGCTACACCGTGGACGTGGAGTCCGGGGCAGGTGAGCGCGCCGGTTTCGACGACGTCGCCTACCTCGACGCCGGAGCGAAGATCTCGACGAGCCACGTCTGGGATGCGGATGTGGTGGTGATGATCAACGCCCCGCAACCCGACGAGATCACCGCCCTGCGTCCCGGCGGTGTGGTGATCGCGATGCTGGCCCCGGCACTCGACCCGGAGCGGCTGGCCGCGCTCGCCGCCCGGGACGTCACGGCGTTGGCGATGGACGCGGTCCCACGGATCTCGCGGGCGCAGTCGATGGACGTGCTGAGCTCGATGGCGAACATCGCCGGCTACCGGGCGGTGGTCGAGGCGGCGCACGCGTTCGGCCGGTTCTTCACCGGCCAGGTGACCGCGGCGGGCAAGGTACCGCCGGCGAAGGTCCTCGTCGCCGGTGCCGGGGTGGCCGGGCTGGCCGCGATCGCGGCCGCGAATAGCCTCGGCGCCGTGGTGCGGGCCACCGACCCGCGGCCCGAGGTCGCCGACCAGGTCAAGTCGCTGGGCGGGGAGTACCTGGCGGTCGAGGTCGCGCAGGAGAAGAGTGCCGACGGTTACGCGAAGGCGACGTCGGAGGAATACGACCGGCGGGCGGCGGAGATCTACTCCGAGCAGGCCGCCGACGTCGACATCGTGATCACCACCGCCCTGATCCCGGGTCGTCCGGCACCGAGGCTGCTCGACGCCCAGCAGGTCGCGTCGATGAAGCCGGGCAGCGTGATCGTCGATATGGCGGCCGCGCAGGGCGGCAACGTGGCGGGCACGGTGGCCGGGGAGATCGTGGTGACCGACAACGGTGTGACGATCGTCGGCTACACCGACCTGCCCGCCCGGCTGCCCACCCAGGCGTCGCAGTTGTACGGCACGAACGTGGTCAACCTCCTGAAGCTGATCACTCCGGGTAAGGACGGGCTCTTGGTGCTCGACTTCGAGGACGTGGTGCAGCGCGGACTGACCGTCGCCCATCGGGGGGAGACGCTCTGGCCGCCGCCGCCGGTGTCGGTGAGTGCCGCCCCCGCGGCGGCTCCGCACGCCGCCGACACCCAAACCGAGCCGACGCCGACGAAGGCCGCGTCCCGGTGGGCGCGAGCGTCGGTGGGGATCGTCGGTGCGCTGGTGTTGTTCCTGGCCACCGCCTTCGCGCCGCCCGAATTGGCCGGGCACCTGACGGTGTTCGTGCTGGCGGTGGTGATCGGCTTCTATGTGATCGGCAACGTCCATCACGCCCTGCACACCCCGCTGATGTCGGTCACCAACGCCATCTCCGGAATCATCGTGGTCGGGGCGATCCTGCAGATCGGCGCCGGCGGCGCAAATGCCGGCGGGGAACTGGTCACCGGGCTGGCCGCGGTTGCGGTGTTGCTGGCCGCTATCAACATCGTCGGTGGCTTCGCGGTGACCCGCCGCATGCTGTCGATGTTCTCGAGGAGCTGAGTACGGTATGAGCGTTTCGACGTGGACTGCGGCGGCCTATCTGATCGCCGCCCTGCTATTCGTGACCAGTCTCGCGGGACTGTCCAAGTACGAGACCTCCCGCTCCGGTGTGGTGTTCGGGCTGGCCGGCATGACGATCGCGCTGGTCGTCACCGTGCTCACCGCACTCGAGACGGCGTCCGGTCTCGGGATCGCCCTGCTGCTGATCGCGTTGGTGGTCGGCGGCGGAATCGGGCTCTGGCGGGCCCGGGTCGTCGAGATGACGGGCATGCCGGAGCTGATCGCGCTGATGCACAGCTTCGTCGGTCTTGCCGCGGTGTTGGTGGGCTGGAACGGTTTTCTCGAAGTCGAGAGCGGTCACACGGAGCTGGCTGGTTCCCTGCTGGGGATCCACCACGCCGAGGTGGTGATCGGGGTGTTCATCGGCGCCGTGACGTTCACCGGCTCGATCGTCGCCTATTTGAAGTTGTCGGCGAAGATCCCGTCGACGCCGCTGCAGCTGCCGGGGAAGAATCTGCTCAACCTCGGTGCGCTGGCCGGGTTCGTGGTGCTCACGGTGATCTTCGTGACTGGCCCTACCGTGTGGCTGCTCGCCGCGGTGACGGTCCTGGCGATGGGCCTGGGAATCCACCTGGTCGCCTCGATCGGTGGCGGCGACATGCCGGTGGTGGTGTCGATGCTCAACAGCTACTCCGGCTGGGCTGCGGCGGCGTCGGGTTTCCTGTTGGCCAACGACCTGCTGATCATCACCGGCGCGTTGGTCGGGTCCTCGGGTGCGTACCTGTCCTATGTGATGTGCAAGGCGATGAACCGCTCGTTCCTCTCGGTCATCGCCGGCGGCTTCGGGGCACCCACCTCCTCCGGCGGGGCGGAGGTCACCGGGGAGCACCGGGAGATCAACGCCGACGGGGTGGCCGAGTTGCTGGCGGCCGCCACATCGGTGGTCATCACCCCCGGCTACGGGATGGCGGTGGCGCAGGCGCAGTACCCGGTGGCCGAGTTGACGCGTCGCCTGCGGGAGCAGGGCGTGCAGGTCCGGTTCGGGGTGCACCCGGTGGCGGGACGGTTGCCCGGGCACATGAATGTGCTGCTCGCCGAGGCACAGGTGCCCTACGACATCGTCCTGGAGATGGACGAGGTCAACGACGACCTCGCCGAGACGGACGTCGTCCTCGTCATCGGGGCCAACGACACGGTGAACCCGGCCGCATCGGAGGACCCAGGCAGCCCCATCGCGGGGATGCCGGTGCTGCGGGTCTGGGAGTCCGCCGACGTCGTGGTGTTCAAACGATCCATGGCGACCGGATACGCGGGCGTGCAGAACCCGCTGTTCTTCCGGGACAACACCCAGATGCTGTTCGGTGACGCCAAGGAGCGGGTGCAGGACATCCTCGCCGCCCTGAAGAGTCACGCGAAGGTCTGAGCAACCTCGGGATTGCGTCGAAACCTCTCTGCGGCAGTAGTTGTCGACATCGATGCTCTCGATCAGGTGGTCGGTGCTGTGCCCGAGTTCGGGCCATGCACCGACCATCTGGCTTTTCGGGAAGGGGCTTCGTCTAGTCTTGGGCGGCGTGACGTGCCCGGAGACGTTGTCCGTGGCCAGACGATCGCGGATGGTGTTCGTGCAGGTCGGGTCGCGTACCGGGGGGTGGTGCTTATGCTCGATCTCGGGAGTTTCGCCGAGCGAAGAGGTGCATCAGCATGTCCCGAAACAGTGGCAACCGGCCGGTCGGTGGTCCGGGGTTGGCGGTCGGGGTGCGGGTGCTGGTCCGCAGGAGCGCCGGGGCCGATCTGACCGGTGAGGTGGTCGAGGATTATGCGGCGGTGACCGACCCGGGCGGTGGTGGGCATGAGTGGGCGCCGGTGCATCGGTGGGCGGTCGCGCTCGACGATGGGCGGCTGGTCTTTGCCGACACCGAGGACCTGACCGTCGATCCGGGCGTCCACCGCTCTGCCCCGAACATAAACCGGAACCCTGGCCCGGGGACGGCCGTGCGGACACCGGGCCGGCACCGGGGAGAATGATCGGCGGCCGCCGTTTCGTGGCCCGGTTCCGATCGGTGTCAAACATCGTGTACACGAATGTCGCTAGCAGTCAGTCGATTACATGATTGACGCGGATGACGTTCTGAAGTGGTTACGTCGATCTCACTGGATGATCTGTCCGGGGTATGCCGCAGTCGTGGTATAGCCGCACCGGATGTGTTGTGCGCTGTGGTGTTGTTCGGAGCTGTGGTTTCTGGCTTACCGTGTCCGGTATGAGAGGTGACGAGGCTCGCGTGGCCCGGGCTTTTGCGGGGTGGTTGTCGTCTCAGGGGTGGACGGTCCGTACCGAGGTGGATGTCGTCGACATCGTGGCCGAGAAGGACGGGCACCGGCTCTACGTCGAGGTGAAGGCGGCGTCCACCGCGCCGGGGTTGGATGTCGATACTGCGATCGGGCAGCTGGTGCGGCGGATGCCGAGCGAGGCGGATCGGTCGGTGTCGTTTGCGTTGGTCGTGCGTGACGAGCCGGGGTCGGTGGAGGCGGCGGTGCGGGCGCCTGCGCGGGTTCTGGATTTGTTGGGGATGGCGCTGTATGCGGTCGATGAGGACGGTGGGGTGCGGCAGCTCGTCGGCCGGGGATGACGACGTCCCCGGCACGGGCGGGGACGGGCCAGCGAGGTGGCCGACAAACATCGTTTACGCGCGCTATAGCGAGATTGTGCGGTGATGGGTCGGTAGCTCAGTCGGTGAGAGTCGTAAACTCATCGATTCCGGTGACGCGTCGTGGGCTGTGAGCCGCTCGCGCTTCGCGGTCGGTGAGCTGTCCGGATCCGGAAATGCGGCGGGTTGGTTACTGACCGGCGACGCTTCGGAGTCGGTGTGGTGGTCGACGGGTACGCCGCGGACGCGGATGCCGGGTGGTCATGGGTGCGCTCCGGGCGGCGGTGGGTGGTGGCCGGCGACGGGTGTGTGGTGTTGGGCCCCGTTGGTGGCATCGCACCCACCACCCCTCGCTGGAGGGCTGTGAGGGGGCGTTTGTGCGGTACGGCTCCCGCTTCTGCTTTTTCGGCTCCGCTGTGACGCGATGACGAGGAGCGGGGTCGTTGCGGCCGGTGCGCTCGTGGGCGCGGCACGCGGGTAGCCCGACACGGAGGCCGCGGGGTTATAGGGGTGGGGTGTCGAGTTCTTTCCATTCGTGTGCCCAGCGCCGCAACCGGTTTCGGTGCAGCAGTGTGCGGGTGAGGGCGGTGGGGAGTAGGACGATGCCGGCGGCGAGGGCCCAGATTCCGAGTGCGGCGGCCACGGCGACGATCGTGTTCTCCCCACTGCTCGACATCGGGCCGATGGGGTTGCCGTCGGCGCCGATGCTGATGGTGACCGCCTGCCCGGCTTTCGCGGGGGTGTCGGTGGGCACGGCACCGGTGCGGTCTCCGTGGGGTGTGGACCAGCGGGCTCGGGCGGTGTTCTGGGCGCCGGCGGCGCGGAGGGTGCCTGCGCTGGTGTCGGGTGTGGGGTGGGTGTCCTCGAGCAGCACGGCCGGCACCTGCTGTGTGCCGGCGCGCAGGGCTTGGGTTTGGTGTTCGAGTCGGGTGTGGGTCGCGGTTCCGTATGCGGCGGCGAAGGGGATCGCCAGCAGCACCAGGGTCGCGGCGACCAGGACGAGGAGGGCTTCAATGCGGTCGCTGGACCGCATGAGGTGGTTGCGGTTCCACGGGCGTAGTCGCCACCACCGGATCGGTGTGGGTACTGGTGCGCGCGGTTGCGGTCGCATGGCTCACCCCCAGTTGGATTTCACGTCCTTCTCTTTCGATTGTGCGTCGGAATCCGGTGAGGTGCCCTCGCGTGCGGGTCGGGCGTGCCCAGTTGCTGGGGGGCGGCGATTCCCCGACCGTCGACCGGTCTCGAAAGCAGCGGCTCGACCTGCGGGGATGGCATGTCCCTTGGATGGTGCGTTGGGCACGGTGGCGGCGGCGTCAGTGTCTTCCTCGATGCTACCGAGCGCACGATGGGGGATGAGCACTCGCTTCACGGCAGGATGAGACGGTGAGCGACCGAACTGTGGCAGACCTCGAGTGTGAACTCGCTGTGCTCGCCTACGTCCGCGAACGCATCCGGGTGTCGGAGGGGGACACCTTCCGTATCCCGACCACCGCGGTCGATCAGGTGCTCGATGAGCTGAACAGTCTTGAACGGCCGCCGTGCGATCCGACGTGATGCCGAGTGAGTGTTGGTCGAACTGGGCCATCCATTTTCGGCACGATGGCCACCCACGCCGTCCCACGAACTCGACGGGATGTTGACCGGCCGGGATGTGGTGTTCGAGATCGAGACCGGCCGGGACATGTATCCGGGCCGGTCGGACTCGGTCGACGACACCGCGCCTATGCTGCCGCGGGGGATGCGGTTCGAGGTCGTCTCCTGTGGCGAGAGTCGGTACCGTCGCCCGGACGGGCGCATCGGCCGGCGGATGCTCGTGCAACTACGAGCCGTCACCGAGGACTGAGGGGTTTGGGATGGGACTGTTCACCGACGGCAAGGGCCGCCCCGAACTGGTCGTCCACCCCGACATCAAGCTGGGGCGAGCGACGGTCCGGCCCGTCGACGAGAGCGATCCGGTAAAGCAGACACCCCGGCAACGGGCCCGGCGGGAGCAACTGCGGCGAATGACCCAGGAACGGCTGGCGAAACAGAAAACCGGAGACACCGACCCCGGGAAGGGATAAACGCCTCCGGCTCACTCTGTGCAACCGCAGTAGCTGACTATAACCTCCCATCGCGAAAACACTAGAAAGCAGGTGCGGTCCGTGGATCAACGACCAACAACGAATGAGGAAATCCATCCCCTCGGCCCCGAAAACGGCGAGGAGTGGTGCACCCGTGCAGAACTGCGCGACTGGGGCTACAGCACTGCGGGCATCGACCAGCTCTTCGGTCCGGAAACCACCGGGCCCGGCGGGGTCACCGGCTGGGCCCGGGCTCACATCGACCATGTCGAGGACACGGTCGTCGCCCCGGCTATCCGACTGGTGTGGGAGGGATTCGAGGACCCGGAAGCGCCCACCGACGTCCTCTGCAGGGCGGGGATGTGATCTCGGGTCCGCCGGCGCCGTCGGTCTTCCCGCTTCGACCGCGCGGGGACGTGTCGTCTCCGCAGGTCCGCGCAACTGTCGGTGTCGCGGACCCCCGACCGTAGGGCACGCCTCGGGGTCGCGGGTGTCAGGGCCGGTGGCCGGAGGTGGGGCCAGATGTGGGCGAGGTGCTCGAACAGCGCCGGCCATCCGCGGCGCAGCCACGTCAACCGTCCCCGGTCGAGATGGTTGCCGTCGAGCAGATGGGAGAGGCGATGCTGGCTGTCGGGGGCCCCGAGCTGGGTGAGCCTGTCGTAGACCGGGTTCACCGGAAGCCGATGCCGGGCGATGTGTGTCCAGACGTCGCCGGTGGTCCAGTTCCAGATCGGCCCGTACGCGATCGTCCCGTCGGCGCGGGTGACGGTCCCGTCGCGTCGGCCACCGCGGCCGTGGAGCAGGCGTCGGGCGGCGGATTCGTCGGCACGCACACCCCACAGCTCACCGGGCCCGAGTAAGGCGTGTGCGCGGCGGGCGGGTTCGGTGATCAGGATCTGCTGCAGATCCACCTGCGCGGCCGCGGGATTGGTGGGGCGGTGTGGTCCCAGAGACCAGAAGCCGCCAGCACGTCGAGTAGTGGCGGTTCGGCGGGGATGCGGTGAAGGTCCAGTTCCCATCGGTCGGCGAGGTCGGTGAGGTAGTCGTAGGTTTCGGGGTAGTCGAGGCCGGAGTCGAAGAACACACCACCGGCACATCGGGTTCGACGCGGCGGGCGAGGTCGAGGACGACGAGGGAGCCCTTGCCGCCGGAGAACGCCACGTACCCGTCATGGGCGGCCAGGTGCGCCTCGATCCGGGCGGTGATGTCCGTAATAGCCGCAACACTGCTTTTGGTCGACGGTGCCCGGAGCCCGCGCAACGTCGAGATGTCCAGGCCCGGGTTCGGTGTCGTCGTCGCCACAGTGGCCAGGCTACGACCTCGCCACCGCACGTCGCCGAACAGCTCCGCTCCCGCGTCGACACGAAGACCTATGGCCCATATGGGTGCTCATAGCCGGTAGAGCGACACACGATGGTGCTGGGTGCGGCGCCGAGATGTGACATGGCCGACTCCGATCCTCGGTACCGGTGGTGTGCTGCGGTTGAATGGGAGGCATGGGGTCGCCTGCGGTGGAGCAGCTGTGGCAGACGTTGTCCGAGAACGAGTTGGCGTTGGTGTGCGTCCGTGGCCCGGAGTGTGAGTGGGCGGATCTGATGACGGGCTGGGACCACGCGGTGGGGGAGCTGACCTGGTTGGCCCGGGAGACAAGCGAGATCGCCGAGCAATACCCCCGAGGCGCCGGTCACCGCACTTCGGCGTCGTGACGGCGCCGAACCTCACCGCGGCAGAGTAGGACGCGGTGTGGGCCGCCGATACCGCCGCCGTCGTCGGTATCCCGGACCACGCCGAGACTGCCAACCGGGTGGCCGCGCTTGCCGTCGTAGGGTGGTCAGCGCCGCTCGCTCCCAGACTCGGGCGGCCTCGACCCCGCCGGCCGGTACACATTGCGACTCGCGATTGGCCGGCGGGGAAGGGATCAGCGCTGGCACGTCAGTTCGCAGGTATCCGCTGGCACCGCACAGGCGGCAATGCGCACGCTGGCGCGCAACGTCGTCTGCTGTGGTCGGCTGCGGTGGCCGGGTGCTCACGGCCCCGTGATCTGCCCGGGAGCTCGGTCGGGCCCTTTTTGGTAGGGCCGTCACTGTGATCGGCCACTCGGCGGCGTGGGGTGGATCGGTCGGGGCTGTGGTGGACGGTGTCGGGCGGGTGTGGGTACTCTGAAGTGGAATGATTCATTGTGAATCACGCGAGGAGGTGCTTGTCGTGGACACCATCGACCACAAGGCTGTCGCCGCACTCGATGCTGCGGCCGCCCGCCGCCGGGTCGCCGACCTCGACGTCCTGCGGGCGGTGGCCGAGGCGAACGCCGCCCACATCACCCAACGGGTCATCCATGAGCACATCGGAATCTCGCAACCTACGATTCATCGCATGCTGCGCACCGTGCTGGAGAACCCGGCCCTGCTCGATCGGACCCCGACCGAGGTCATCGACCGCCGCACCGCCGGCCAGATCAGCGATACCGAGATGATGCAGGTGCTGCTGGACTGGCACTTCACCTTCGGCCGGGTCCCGGTCAGCGGCGGGGTCTCGGCGGATGCATACGAGGCCGGCAGCTGGGACGAGATCGAACGCGCTTACTACCGCGGACTGCTGACCGACGACGAGATCGGCCGGCTGATGGAACGAAACAAGGACGCCCTCGAGCAGGCGGCACGGTCTGCGTGAACTCCCCGGATCCGCTGCGCGGCAAGGTCGCCGCGCAGCTCACCGCCATGTCCGTGCCCGGTGGGCTGCTGCACACCAAATCCGACACCAGCACGATGATCCGCTTCGCGGCATCCCCTACCCGGCTGCGGTTCCGCCGCACCGTCATCGACCGGTATCTGGCACGGGACACCCCACTGCGCGAGGGACGTTCGGCAATCCTCACCGCGGGTGCACCCGGGGCCGGGAAGAGTACTTTGCTGCGCGACCACATCCCCGATCTGGACGGGTACCGCAGCCTCGATGCCGACGTGGTCAAGGATCACCTGATCGAACAAGCGCTCCGCGACGGGGGACTATGCGGAACTCCTCGGCACCGAACTCGCCGATGGAGCCTCGCTGGCGCCGCGGGAGCTGGCCGCGCTCGTCCACGACGAATCCACCGCCCTGATCGACCAGATCCGCCGGCTCTGTCTGGACCGCGGCGAGAACGTGCTGATCGAGGGAACCCTCCGCTGGCCCGGTCAAGGCCCGAAGGTGTACGAGGAACTGGTAAGCGCCCACTACACATCCCTGCGGGTCATCGGAGTCGAAGTCCCCCGCGACACCGCGCACGAGCAGGCACTGTCCCGCTGGTGGCAGGGCCGCCGCGCCTGGCACGCCGACCCGTCCTCGCTCGGTGGACGGTTCACCCCGCCCGCCGCGATCGACGACTGCTACGACGACGCCCCGATGTCGAAATGCGCCCGCAACGCCCAAGCCCTCGCCGCGGCGGCACACGGCCGAGAGGGTGCGACGGTAGTGGAACTCGAACTGTTCCGACGCGCTCCCACTGGAGGCTTCGAAACGCTCGGGTAAGTCGTAGCTTCGGCCCGTATCGGTCCGCGATCCTCTGGGAATCTGCGGTGAAGCCGCCGCCCATCGTCTCACGGATCCGGCGCGGTCTGTCGCACCTTCATGGAGGTAAAGAAGGTGGATAGCTGGGTGCTCCCAGTGGCGCAGGACACCAAATTGATCGCCGAGAGCGGGATCTAAGAGTCAAGAATGCTTGCCGGTGCTCGTAGAGAGGACAGGCCGGCCAGCAGCCAAGTCAGAACGAGTGCGTGACCGTCTCCACAAGGCGCGCTCACGGAGTGTCGCGGCCATGACGCCGGTTGAGGTTGCAGAATAGAAACTCAGACCAGCAGCGTGGCCGTGGCTATCTGAAGGGGAACTAGTGCGAGCAAAGAATGTATGTCCATGCGAGCCTTGCCATGGTCGGGATCAGCGCCCAACCGGTGGAGTGGTGCGGCTGTGACAGCATTCGAACGCGGACGTGAAGTTCTGACGAAACTGGCGGAGCGTAGTGAAAAGACGGATTACAACGAGGCGACAACCCGACGCAATGTTATCGACGTAATCGTGAAGGACGTCCTCGCGTGGCCGGACGATCAGGTCATGTGTGAGGAACATGTGGATGGAGACTATCTCGACTACACACTAGGGTCCCCGGAGCTCCGCGCCGTGCTGGAGGCGAAGCGAAGCGGGAACACCTTCGAGGTTCCTGCGGGTACCGTCAGTGGCCGAATTGACCTGTCGACGATACGTAATCACTCGACGCGCAACCAGTCCGCTGTCGATCAGGTTCTCGGGTACTGCCAGAAGTCTGGAATAGGGATTGCGATTCTCTCTAACGGATTTCAGCTAATCGCGTTCTTGGGTAGCCGTTCTGACGGACGAAAGCCGACAGAAGGCAGGGCGATTTTCTATGCGAGCCTAGATGATGCGATAAAGGAATTTCACCAATTTTGGGACTATTTCTCGCTTGACGGAATGATCCGCGGCGATATAACCCGAGCGCTCACGCATAGAGCCGCGGCGACGCCTCCACCGCCACCATTGTCGAGTCGTATCAACACCTATCCGGGGTACAGGATAGGCACGGAAATGGAGACCGACCTGAGGATCTTGGGTGACCTATTTATCCAAGACGTAGTTCGTGAAGAGAGCATTACGGACGACTTCTTGGCGGAGTGCTACTGCTCCAGTGGGGCCCTCTCGCAATATGCGGTAGTGAGCAAGGAGATATTGAAGACTCGGTATCTCATGCTCGGGGAGCAAGTCAACGCCGAGACCGCACGCGATCGACGTGGAACAAATCCCGGCCTTCGCGACGACGTAATCGCTGGAGCTATAACGAAGCGCCCGATAATTCTCCTCGGAGATGTGGGTGTGGGGAAGAGCATCTTTCTGAAACACCTATTTCGAATTGAAGCGAAGGATCTGCTCGATAAAACTACCGTATTTTATGTCGACTTCCTGAAGCACTCCGGGTTAATCGGGGATGTTCCCGGTCATATCGTGGAAGTAGTTAAAAGCGCGCTGAATGATATTCACGACATCGATATAGACGACCGCCAGTTTGTTCGTTCGGTGTACAATAAGGAGCTCAATTCCTTCAAGCGCGGAATCTTCGGCGAATTGGAGCACTCCGATCCGGGCGAGTATCGTCGACGTGAGATCGAAATGCTCGCTGAAAATTTAACAAATTCATACGAGCATGTGCGGCGCTCGCTCGCCTTCCTGCAGACGTCGCGTGGATACAACTTTGTGGTTGCCCTGGATAATGTGGACCAGCACCAGCCCGCCTTTCAGGAGCAAATTTTCATTGCAGGGCAGTCGTTAGCCGAGACTTGGCCTAGCGCCGTCTTCATGTCCCTGCGTCCGGACACCTTTCATGAATCCCGTAGGTCTGGCGTGCTTGCCGCCTATCAGCCCAGAGTTTTTACTGTTTCCCCTCCGAGAAAGCGATCAGGTGGTTACAAAGCGGCTGGAATTCGCGAAGAAAGAACTTCTCCAGTTTGGCCGTCTTCCAGGATTTCCGACTGGGCTTACCCTCGATTCGGACAGTCTGGTGATTTACATAGATGTCTTGCTCGACGCATTTGCGCAAAATGAGCAGCTGATAGAACTCGTGGACAACTTGAGCTCAGGCAATACCCGGCGTGCATTGGATTTCATATCTACCTTTGTCGGCAGTGGATATGTTCAAACTTCACGAATATTGGAAGCGCAGAAGACTGGAAGAGCATACGTTGTTCCGTTGCACGAGTTTGTTAGGGCAATTCTGTATGGTGACCACAAGTATTATGATCCGAAAACCTCTCCCGTGCCGAACCTCTTCGCTGTGTCATCCCTTGACAGAAAGGAGCACTTTCTGCTCCCTTTGCTCCTCGCCACTGTCCAGTCGCTTGGGGAGAGAGAGACCGGCGGACTCGCTGACCTGAAGATCGTGTTCTCTCAGCTGCAGTCCGCGGGATATCTAATCGATCAGATCGAATTTCATCTCGACCGCGCGGAGCAGAGCGGGTTGGTGGAGAGTGCCGATCATGGCGATGCAGGTAGTTTTGTCCGGATAACCCCCTCTGGAGGATATCTTCACAAGAAACTGGTGAGCAGTTTTGCGTATGTCGATGCTGTTATCGTGGATACACCAGTCTTAGACCCAGGAGTACGAGCTTCGATCAGAGACGTCTTTGACATCGAAGATCGAATCGCCCGCGCTGATACCTTTGTGAATTACCTTGATGGGTGTTGGCCCTTCGGCGACGAGCAACTTCCATTCGTTTGGCCGCTCGTTCGTGCGGAGTGGGGAGCCTCGCTGGAGGGTGTGCGGCGAGGAGCAGTACGAGCCGCCGAGCGCCGAGGGAGAAGATAGACCCTGGAGGAGAAGGCTCGCGCGCGTTGCTCGCGTTGCTCGCGTTGACCGATTGTGCGCGCCATGAACGGCCCTGTCGCGCTCTGCAGGTAGCAGGTGACGGCGAGTGCGGTGAACTCGATCGTCAGGTGCGCTTCGATCGCCTCTCGGGTGTGGTGGAACATCGGCCGCGCCCGCAGGTCCGTCTTCGACATGCGGAACGACTGCTCGACATGCCACAGGTCGTGCTACTTCGAACGCCACCGCCGGGCGAGCAGGACCTTCGGCGCGCTGCCGCAGCAGAATCTGTCGGGTGTACCGGATGCCACCGTGCCCGTCGGCTGACGGCAGTATCACCATTTGCTGCGGTCTCCGTTGGTAAGGGGCGGCACGGGGGCCGTGGTGGGTGTGGACGGCGGGGGCGTCGGTGGGTGCTCGCCCGCGTCGGCGCTGACTTCAATTGGTCGGCAGTGTCATTCACATGAATTACAGAGCCCGCCGGGGTCTGTCGGCACGCTCAACCCGGTGGTCCTGCCGCCGTGCGTTGTTTGCCAGGTGATGGCCAAAGGCCAAAACGGACCGGCTAGTATGCGCTTTTGATGCGGCGGGCGCCGGAGTCGCCAAGCTCAGGCTCGGTCTGACCGTGCAGGATGGTGCGATTCCGAATCGTTCGAAGGTGGTGGGTGGTGGAGCTTCCGTTGCTGTCGGACGGTGAGAGGCCCTCTCTGCCTGGTGATGTGGATCAGGCGCACAGCTGGGAAACGATCGGAGACGAGCGATGACGCCGAGTGCTGGTGCTGCACTACCTGACGTGGACTTTCGGCAGATCCGGCCCTACGGCTCGCCCGCGTCCCGGGCAGATGCGTTCGAGGAGTTGTCATCGATCCTCATTCGTGATGGTTTGCTCGACTGGCCCGCTGGCACTGTCTTCCACCGGTTCGGCAATCCTGACGGTGGGCGTGAGGGCATAGGCGTCCTGCCGAATGGTGATGTATGGGCGTGGCAAGCCAAATACGTGTTCGAGTTCGGCAACGACGAGGTCGGACAGGTCCACAAGTCGGTCGTCCGTGCCCTCGACACCGAGCCGGCTTTGAAGCGGTACTACGTCGCGCTGCCATACGACCGGCCCGCCGGAGACACCTCGGGCAAGAAGGCGGGGAAATCAGGTGCGAAGCCGAGGAAGTCGGCTTTCACCAAGTGGACCGAGAAGAAGGCCGAATGGGAGGGACTCGCTGCTGCTCGCGGGATGGAGGTCGACTTCATCTACGTGGGTGCCCACGAGCTTGTGAGTGAGCTGACGAAGCCTGAACACGCAGGCCGTATGCGGTACTGGTTCGACGCGTCGGTCCTGTCCCCGGACGGTCTGAAGCAGCGGCTTGCCGATGTCGTCGCCAAGGCCGGTCGCCGGTACAGCCCACAGGTGCACGTCGAGGTCGAGGCCGTCCAGGTACTCGAGGGGCTGGGGCGTACCGAGGGATATGTCCGGAAGGTCCAGGTCGCGCTCGCCGGCATCCGGAAGTCACGAAGCGATAGATGGTACGCACCGAAGGGCGACGAGGCCGCCTTCCAGGACAGCATCGACGACTGCATCGAAACGTTGACGAAAGCCGAGGTTGCCCTCCAGGAATTCTTGGAGGCGGTGAGAACGACCGGTCCACTGCCTGATGTCATCGATGAGCTCCGGCCGGTCGAGGACAGCCTCGACGCGGTTCACCGTCTGCTCCGAGAGCGCCACCTCAAGGGCGGCCGGCATTACGTCGATTCGGCTGGATATTTATACGGCACTGTGGGGCAGGCACGTGAAGCGCTGTGGGAGGCGCTCTCGCTGATGAGGTCTCCGGACACCGACGCGGCTAGGGCTGGTCGTCTTCTGATGACCGGCCGCGCCGGTGTCGGGAAGACACACCTGTTCTGCGACGTCGCGACCCGGCGAATCGCAGCGGGATTGCCGACACTCGTTGCACTCGGCCAGGACTTCGACGCGAGCAAACTTCTCCCTCAGATCGGGGAGCTCGTCCAGATCGAGGGAACTCTCGAAGAGGTCATGGAGGTGCTCGACGCCGCCGGCGAGGCGTCCGGCAAAGAGGCCATGTTGATGATCGACGCCGTCAACGAAGGGACAAATGCCGAGCGGTGGGTCGATGATCTACGCGTCCTGGCCGGCGCCGTAGAGCGGCACCCGAACGTCGTGCTGGCGGTCTCGTGCCGCACCGAGTTCGTCACACCGGTCGTCGGCGATGCGGACGGATTCCCTTCCGTCGAGCATTTTGGGTTCGTCGAGGCCACCAGCGAGGCCATCGACCGCTACACGCACGAATACAACCTCGAACCGCTGACCTTCCCGGTGCTGAACCCCGAATACGGAAACCCGCTGTTCCTCAAGCTCGCGTGCGAAGCGCTCACCACTTTGGGTGGTGCTTACTTCACGCTCGGAGCTGCGGGCCTGGCCACGGTATGCAACGCGTTCATGGAGGCGGTCAACAAGCGTCTCGCCGCTCCGACCCGCTGCGACTATGACGAGATGACGAACCCAGTACAGGCCGTCGCGCGTGCACTCGCGGCCCTGGGACCGGGCCCGTACGAACGCACTGAAGCGCAAACCATCACCGAGACGCTGGTGCCCAATCGCCCATGGTCCAAGAGCCTGTTGCTCGGCCTCATACGGGAGGGCGTCCTGATGGATACCTACGACAACCACGTCACCTTCAGCTACCAGCGCCTCGGGGATGTCCTACGCGCGCTTCTCCTGGCGGAGCAGACCGGGGCCGAGCTGTCCGATTGGTATGCATCGCTCGGCGACAACCGGTGGGAAGAACGCGGGACCATTGGAGCACTCGCAGTCATCGCACCGGAAACACTCGGCACCGAGATCATCGATCTCTTCGCGGACGAGAAGAGCCGCGTCGAGCACGACGTAGTAGATGCCTTCGTAGAGAGCCTCGCGCTGCGCGCGCCACAACACACCACCGACCGGACGGCTCGAATCGTCGAGCAGCTCATCGAGTCCGACAAGTGGGCCGACGAGGTCTGGGAAAAGCTGGTCCGTGTGGCCTGCGTCCCTGGACACAGAGTCAATGCCGAGTGGACCCACGAGCTACTGGCATCGAAGCGGTTGCCGCAGCGAGACTCGACCTGGTCCGAATGGCTTATCGAGTCAAACGATTACAGGGGTGAACATCCAGTTGGAGTGCTGCTGGACTGGGGCTGGGATCCCAGCAAAGCCACCCGCGAAACCTCCGATCTGTCAACGGACGTCGCCCGCCTGGCGACGCTGATCTTGGGATGGATGTTGACCACACCGGACCGACGTGTCCGCGACCGCGCAACGAAGGCGCTCGTCGGCATCGGTGAGCGGGGACCGACAGGATTCGCCACTGCGATCCGGCAGTTCCGGAATTGCGATGATCCATATGTCCTCGAACGGCTCGCCGCGGCCGTATGCGCCGTCGCCCTCCGCTCACCTGACCCCACGGTCGTCATACAGGTGGCGGATGCTGCGGTCGAGTTGGTCGTCGACGAATGGCCAGTACACCTCCTCACCCGCGACTATCTGCGGCGTACGTCGGCGATTGCACGCGAACACGGCTGGGCCGGACCGGAGTGGCTTCCTCCCTACGGCGCCCAGTGGCCCGTGCGTGCACGGTCCGCCCAGACAATCGAGTCGATGGTCAAAGCCCCCGGCTACAAATACTCATCGATCTGGGCATCCCTGAACGGAATGCTCGGCGATTTCGGTCGGTACATCCTCGAACCCGCCCTGGGACATTTCGACGACCCTGATCACAAGAAGCTTCGCGCCCGCGCAGAGCGGATCATCTTCAGCCGCGTCCTGAACCTCGGCTGGACCCCCGAACGGTTTGAACGCCTCGAGAGCGGACGACGACGCGGCAGGTCCGACGGACCGGTCGAGCGATACGGCAAAAAGTACCAGTGGATCGGCCTCTACGAGGTCCTCGGCCGTCTCGCCGACAACCACCAACTCCGAGATCGATGGAGCGGTACGACCGGACCGTTCGAGTACGAGTACGCCGAACAACTCGTCTACAGAGACATCGACCCGACTGTTCTGACACCCGGTGGAATCAAGGACCCCGACGTCGACGCGGGCCCCTGGTTCATGCCCGTCCACGCAGCCTTCCCCGTCGAGGTCGAGAACGATTACCCCCGCGACCTTCACGGCGTGCCGGACCCACTCGACCTCATCGCGCTGACCTCACCCGACGGCACGAAGTGGCTGTCGCTGATCCGGCACGGCAACTGGACGCAGGTGCATCCCCCGGAGATCGCGGCTCTCAACGTCCCCAACCTCAACATTTGGATGCAGATCCGCGGATACCTCATACCCGTCAACAAGGCAGATGCGTTCCGGACCTGGGCGGCCGGGAAAGACTGGGACGGCCGCTGGATGCCGGACAACGCCGAGGTACACAGCCGACTGCTCGGAACACACCCGCAGTCCCCGGACTGGGACTGGGCTGATGGGAGCGCCGAGCCACGCAGCTTCGGTGATGAAGAGTTGCCGACCGACATTTACCACCCCATCGCCTTCTACGGTGGCACCGGAACATCACGTGAGAATGCCGGCACCGAGGAACCCACTGGGTACGTCCCCAGCCGGATGCTTTTCGACGCGCTCGATCTACGTCGCGGCAACGACTTCCAGTGGGCCGACTTCACGGGGCTAGCCGTCCTCGACCCCACCGCCGGCATGAACGAGGCGTCGACACTAGTGATGCGACGCGACTTGACCGACCGGCTCGCAGCTGCAGGTTACAACCTCTTCTGGACCGTACTGCTGAACAAGCAACGAAACGACCACGACCACGGTCATCCCGGACCGAACTACAGGTGGCTGAGCGCCAGCGCTTCGTACCTCATGACCGGGAAGACCATCGAATGCGTGTCTGCAAACGCATGGAGGCGTTCGCCCTACGGGGAAGGAGACCCCGAACCAGTCGAGTGGGAGATCCGTCGGACAGGATGACCCCCAGATTGCTCACACCCACGCGCTCCACTGCGATGGGTCACGTGGCGGCGCGCCCAACCCAGGCCAGATGACGATCTGCCACAGAGCTTTTGTTGCGGTGACGTCCCTTGAGGATCCCAACCCGTGTTCTCCCCTCAATGACCTGAAGACCACGTCCAGGCGGATTGAGGAGTTCACGATCGATCAAGACCGGCCACCGCTTCCACGTCCCGTGCGTCTCCCAGCACTGAGATACACCCACGTGGACCCCGTGCCGGCGAACCTGGACCCAGTGGTCCGGATTGGCGGCGATCTCATCGATGTAGTCGCCATCGCTTGGCCCCGTCGGCATGGTAAGGAAGACCTCGAGCGAGATCGCCTCGACGTCCCATCGAATCTGTGAGAGGTCGACGCTCCCATAGTCACGGAGAAACCGGCTGTTGTCCGCGTGGTCGTACAGCCACTGTTCTACAACGTCATCGGGCCACTGGAGATTGAGGACGCTGGGATTCCGTCGAAATTCTTCAAAGTGATACGCAGATTCGCGAGACGACATGGCGAGCTGGGAAAATTCGGAGAGATGCACGCGCGTCAGTTCAGCGGTCATGCCGGCGGATGCTGGGCCGCTCATACTGGAAGTGCAGCTTGTTTCCTGCTGCACGGGTTTCGGTGAACCTGTCGAGGCCCCTAATCAGCTGGAGACTGGCCTTGTTGGCGGCGTCGATGTGGCACGAGAACACATCGACGTCATGGAGAGAGGGGGATGCAAGGACGGCTGCGAGCGTTCGTGTGCCGTATCCGCGTCGCCGGTAACCCTTCGCGACTGCGTAGATGAATCCGAATGTCTGGGGGCCCTGCACCTTCGGTGAAACGTTGGCGTCGTGAGACTTGGACGTGCTGGTCATTCTTGGCACGCGGATCTCTCCGCCGACGAATGCGACGGGACACTCGTCAGCGTCGAACCCGATCCATGCGAGGGCGTCGAGTCGAAACTCGTCCCCCACGTCCTCGGACGTACCGAGTTTCGACTTGAAGTACTTACTGAATTTGAACCCGTCCATCCACTGGCTGACGTCCGGGGTGGAGTACCAGCGTTCGACCTCGTCGAGGACTTCGGAACCGGCATGGATCTGCTTGACTCGGAGTGGGTAGGCGGTCATGATCCGAGACCCTACGCATCAGGGGCGCCTGGTGGTGGCGCAGCAGATGCCCGGGATGGTCGCTGTGGCGCGCAGTGACACCCGGCAGGTGTTCAAGGTGTTCTCCGAGGGTTATGAGCCGCATCAGTACCGTGAGTGGCTTCTGGGGGCGGTGTCGAACATCCTCGGTGACACGTTGGTGGTGACCTCGGCGGGTGTGCTGCGGCATGGTGGGCAGGCGTGGGTTGAGGTCTCTGTTCCCGAGACCCTGCACGACGGGTGCACGGGGTTCAGTTACCGGCCCAATCTGTTGGCGGCGACGTCGCTGGACGGCAGTCTGGCGACGACGTACGGGCGCACCGTTACCGCGACGGTGTGTGATAACACGATGGCGATCGCGCTCGGGCAGGCGCGGGGTCAGCAGGTGAAGATCCGGCACAGCTGGTACTCGGGGTTGCGGATCGAGCAGGCCCGGCAGGCGCTGAGTCTGGTGGAGGAGACCGCTGACGAGTTCACCGAGACGCTGCGGCACCTGTCGTCGACGACGGTGAGGGATCGGCTGTGGTTCGCGTTCCTGGATGCCTGGCACCCGATGCCGGAGGAGGCGGGCCGTGCGCGCACGATCGCGACCCGGGTGCGTGAGGAGTTGGTGGAGATGTACCGGCACGACGTGCGGGCCAGCACCTGGCAGGGAACCGCGTTCGGGGTGGTCCAGGCGGTGAACACCTGGGCGCACCACAAGCAGCCGGTGAAGGGTGCTTCGCGTGCCGAGCGGAACCAGGAAGGCACGATCTCGGGCCGCTTCGACAAGCTCGACGCCTCCGTCGTGAGCACCCTCGAGAAGGTCCTCACCAGCTGATCCTGCCCACCTCCACCGGCCCGCACTCGACTTCCGGGGTGCGGGCCGGTGGTGCGTGTGATCGGGTTGTGACCTGGTGTGATGGCATGTTCCCGGTTTGTGATGTGGGGGTGCCGGCGATCTGGTGGGGGAGCGCCGGCATCGGGTTGTGGGGTTGTCGGCGGGGCGCGCGGGTGTCTGTTTCGCCCGTTTTGAAGACGTTTTGAAAGTTGTTGATTGTCAATATATTTGGGTAATCAATTGATGAGTAAGTTTTTACGGGAATTGTGCACAAGTATGATCTTGCTAGATTCATAATTTGTTGTAAATCAATATATTTGGGCTTTTCGAGTTTTTCGACTGTTTTGGGTTGCGCTGAGGTCGGTGGTACGCTGCGGGTACGACATGGAGCGGCATGGGAAGGCGAGTGGGCGACATGTCGGGCGCACCCTCCGGCCTCCCCAGCTTTCGTTGGGGTGTGGGGGAGCGGATCAAACGAGTCGATCAAAAATGCAGTTGAGAACCTAATCTCGGAAACTCAGAGGAGCGAAGCGACTCGATCGAACGGCAACGGGAATGGACCACTG